>JAYTWC010000178.1:0-4631 GCA_043743635.1 Verrucomicrobiota bacterium
GCGTTGGCCAGCGTCGCCGCTTTGAACGCCTCGATAAACTCCGACTTCACATGAACGTTAACAATGAGGATCAACATAGGATCAATATTTGCAGCAAGACGGCGCCTTTGCACAAGCATAAGTACCGCCGCCACTGCTGAACTAACCTTGCCTTCGGCGCCAACTCCAAGCATTTCAACTCCACGGCAATTTTGCCTCACCCCATGGAAGCACTCGCTGTTCTGTTGCTCATCTACCTCGTTATCGCGCTGATCGTTTTCCCTATCTGGGCGATCATAAAAATTCGCCGGGCTTCCGACGATATTGCGTACCTCTACGACGAGCTGACCTCGCTCAAAGAAAATCTGCGTCAACAACCCACGCCACCGCCCGCACCGGCAATTCCATCCACTGCCGCCATCCCCCGGCGCACCGAACCAGCCCCAACCGTTTTCACGGTGCCTACGCCAGTCGTACCCGCAGCCGTGACTTCACCCCTACCTCCCATCACAGTCACGGCTCAACCACCGCCGATCGGCCTTCCGCCGCCTTTACCGACAGCTGTTAAAACTCCCGCGCCGCCACCTATTCCGCTCTTCCACGCGGAAGCCGAACCATCCGGCTTCAAGCTGCCGGCCTTCAACTGGGAACAATTCATGGGCGTTAAACTCGCTGCCTGGCTGGGTGGCCTCGCGTTATTTCTCGGCTCCGTCTTCTTCGTCAAACTCTCAATCGAGAACAACTGGATCCCGCCCGAGGTCCGCGTCGCTCTCGGTTTTCTCCTCGGCATCGGCCTCGTCGTCGGCGGCGTCATGCTCTCGCGCAAACGTTACACCGTCACCGCCCAGACGCTGTGCGCCAGCGGCATCGTCACGCTTTACGCCATCACCTTCGCCTGTCGCTCGATCTACCACTTCGAGTTCTTTGGCCCTATCCCCACGTTCGGTCTGATGGTGCTCATCACCACCACAGCCTTCCTGCTCGCCGTGCGCATGGAGGCAAAAGTCGTCGCCGTTCTCGGCATGCTCGGCGGCTTCCTCACACCCAGCCTGCTCTCCACCGGCCACGACAACCCGCTCGGACTTTTTGCCTACATCGCGTTGCTCGACATCGGCCTCGTCGCCGTCGCGCTCCACCGTCGCTGGCATTTCCTCGTGCCACTCGGCGTCGGCGGCACCATTTTGATGGAAATCGGTTGGGCTGAAAAATTTCTCAACAACGAGAAAACGCTCACCGCCATGATCGTTTGCCTCGTGTTCGATGCACTCTTCCTCGCCGCATTTGCCGCCGCCCGCCGCCTGAAACAAACCAACGCCCTGCTCAGCCTGCCCGTCGCCGCTCTCGTACTTGTTTCATTTTTCTTCGCTGGTTACTTCATCGACGAGACCCCAGCTGGCCTGCAGCCTGCGCAACTCTTCACGTTCATTTTCCTCGCCGATGCCTGCATCCTCGCGCTCGCGTTGCTCGATCTGCGCACTGCAAAATTGCACCTCGCGGCTGGTGTCGCTGTTTTCGCTCTGCTCGCCCTCTGGACCGGCCAACGACTCTCTCCCGACAATTTAATCTGGGCCCTGGCGTTCTATTTCATCTTTGCCGTCATTCACTCCGCCTTCCCGATCATTCTGAGCAAACGAGACCCTGACGCCGCTCCCTCCTGGTGGTCCCAACTCTTTCCGCCGCTCGCCCTGCTGCTCGTGCTCGGACCGGTGCTCAACTCCACCGTCGTCTCCAATGCAATCTGGCCCGCGATCCTGCTGATCGACTTTCTCGCGATCGTCCTTGCCTGGTTCAGTGTCTCGCTCGTCGCGCTCGCCGCCGTGCTCGTTCTCACCCTCGTTGCCGCTGGCGCATGGATCTTCAAAATCCCCGCCGAACTCACCGGCCTGCCTTCGCTCCTGGTTGTCATCGGTGGCTTCGCGCTCCTGTTCTTTGGCGCTGGCCTTTGGTTCGCTCGCAAGTTCGGCAACCGCCTCGCCGAATCAGGCCGCACCCTCCAGGTCGGCGGCGATTTCCGCGCGCAACTGCCCGCCATGTCCGCCCTACTGCCCTTCATCCTTCTGGTAATGGCCACGGCGCGACTCCCACTCACCAACCCCAATCCGATCTTCGGACTCGCCCTGCTGCTCGTCGTTCTAGCCCTCGGACTTACCCGCCTACTCATCTTGGAATGGCTGCCCGCCTGCGCTCTGGCCGGCCTGCTTGCACTCAGCTACACTTGGCAAGCGAACCATCACACACCGGCCAACGCTTCCCTCACGCTTGGCTGGATCTTAACCTTCAACGCCCTCTTCGCCGCGTTTCCGTTCGTTTTCCGAAAGCCCCTGGCCGATACGCGCGGCCCTTGGATTACCTCCGCCGCCAGCAGCGTTCTTTTCTTCCCCCTTGTCTTTGGTTTGATCAAACGCACCTGGCCCAACGACATCATGGGCATCCTTCCGCTCGCCTACGCCCTGCCGGCCTTCGGCTGCCTCATCGCCGTTCTTCAAATCGACCCACCCGATCACCCACGACGGCTTGGGCGTCTCGCGCTGTTCGGTGGCGTGGCGCTATTCTTCATTACCCTTATTTTTCCAATTCAATTCGACCGTCAATGGATTACCATTGGCTGGGCCCTCGAAGGCGCTGCCCTGCTCTGGCTATATCACCGGGTTCCCCATCGCGGGCTGCCCATTGCAGGCGTTATCCTACTCCTGACGGTCTTCGCCCGTCTCGCCCTCAACCAAGCGGTTTTCTCCTATCACGCCCACAGCGGCACGCCGATCTTCAACTGGTATCTTTACACCTACGGCCTCGCCGTCATTTGCCTGCTCACCGGAGCGCACTTGCTCGCACCGCCACGCGATCGTGTATTAAACCTTAACACACCGCCAATGCTTAACGCCCTTGGCATCGTCCTCCTGTTTTTCCTCGTCAACATCGAGATCGCCGACTTCTTCAGCCCGGCCGATGGTTACGCCCTCACCTTTGATTTCACCGGCAATCTAGCCCGCGACATGACGTACACCATCGCCTGGGCGCTTTTCGCCTTCGGGCTGTTGATGCTCGGCATCTGGAAAAAAACCGCAGCCGCCCGCTACACCGCACTCGGCCTCCTCGGCATCGCATTGCTGAAACTCTTTTTCCACGACCTCGCCAGCCTCTCTCAGCTCTACCGGATTGGCGCTCTCTTCGCCGTAGCCATCATCGCGATTCTCGCCTCTTTCGTCTACCAACGCTTCCTCCCTGCCGATGAAAAGAAAAAGTAACCTCCTCGTCCTGCTCGCACTTCTCTTCGCCGCCACGTCGTTAAACGCGCTCACTCCAGACGAGTGGAAAAACCGCCAGTCGCTCGACCTCGACCGTCCCGGTCCGATAAAATTCGCCCTGCCGGCCACAACCATCGATGCCGCCCAAACTGACCTAAAGGACCTGCGCATCATCGATGCCTCCGGCAAGGAAACGCCGTATCTGCTTCTCAAACCCTCTGAAAACACCGGTCGCAAAATCGCCCCTAAAAAATTCCGGAGCGAACTAACCGACAGCGCTACGATTATCACGCTTGAAACCGGCACCGATCAAGCACTGGACTTCGTCGAACTTGAGACCGGCGCCCACGGCTTCCTAAAACCCGTGGAAGTGGAAGTCTCCTCCGACGGGGAAGAATGGCGCTTACTCGACACCAACATACCCATCTTCAGACAGGACAACGCCACCAAAACAACGCTACCGCTTGCCCGCTGCGTCTCAGCCTACGTACGCCTCACGATCAATGACACTCGCTCGCGTCCCATCGCCATAACCGGCGCCTCCCTGCAAACATCGAGCACTCAATCAACCCCGTCAGAACCATTTTCCCCACGCATTGTCCGAGCCGAAGAATTTACTGGCGAAACCATCCTCACCCTCGATCTAGGCGCCGCCAACCTCTCTGTTTCAGAACTGGAAATCGCGGCCGACGATCCACTTTTTGCCCGCAACGTCAGCATATCCGTCCGCGAATTGCAGAATGGTCAAATCGGTGAACGCACCATAGCCCGGGGCACAATTTTCCGTGTCGCCTTTAGCACCGTCGCACCCATTTCCGGCCTGCATATTCCGATCGAAAGCAAAATTTCCTCACGCGAACTCCTTGTCCACGTCGAGAACGGCGACAGTCCTTCACTTCAAATTAAAGAGGTCCTCGGTCGTCGCAATCCACTGCACATCGTCATCGCGCCCGCCGCCCCCGGCCACTTGGAAATCGTTACCGGCAATTCGCAAGCCACTGCGCCCCACTACGACCTTGCCCCTCTCGCTGCCGAGCTCGATAAACTCCCCCTCAGCACCGTTCGCATCGGCGATCCGACCCTAAACTCCGCTTACCGCCAAGCCGATCCGCTGGCAGGCCTCTCGCTCGAAGGCGCGCCCCTCGACACTTCGGCGTGGAAACACCAACGCGCCGTCAACACCACCAAACCCGGCGTGCAGGAAATCGAACTCGACCTGCATGCCCTCGCCAATACCCAAGCCGACTACGCCGACATCCGCCTCATGCAGGCCGGCAAACAACTTCCTTACGTCATCGAAAGAAGCGACCTTTCACGCGACCTCATTTTCTCACCGGTGGAGGATCCCGACCCTAAACGTCCCACCGTCACCCGCTGGAAATTTCCATTCCCACAGCCGCGCCTGCC
>JAYTWC010000179.1:0-2609 GCA_043743635.1 Verrucomicrobiota bacterium
ATCCGCCAATTTTTGTTTGCTGGCAGTTAGATCGGCACCGTTGCAACCGAATACCTCGTTATTGCCACACCAGAGCGCGAGACAGGTGCGATGGCGCAGACGCCGAACCTGGTATTCCGCCTCTTCGCGAACACTCGCGACGAACGCGGAATCGCCCGGATAGGGCGTGCAAGCAAACATAAAGTCCTGCCAAACCAACAGACCCAACTCATCGCATATGTCGTAAAAATCTTCGCTTTCGTAGATGCCGCCGCCCCAGACCCGAATCATGTTCATGTGCGCCTGCGCCGCGCTGCTCAAATCACGTTCGTAATCAACACGCTTCAATCCGGCCACGAAACTGTGCGCGGGAATCCAGTTGGCCCCCTTCGCAAACACGGGCCGACCGTTGATAACAAATTGAAACGATTCGCCCCATTCGTCGGCGTGCCGGTCAAGCACCACGGTGCGCAGGCCGATCCGGCGCGTCCATTGGCCAATGACCGAACCATTCGGTTGAGAAACCTCGACCGCCAGCGTGTAGAGCGGCCTTTGCCCTTGGCCGTTGGGCCACCACAGCTGCGGATGCTCAACCAAAATCTCCACTCCCCTGCCCTCCGCTACCAGGACACTGCCCAGCGTTAACCTCCATTGGCAGATGGCATATAGATCGTCTTTCGCCAGCTCCGGCCGCAAGTATAACCGCACCGTACCGTCATCGCGATGCTCCTGCTTGATCCGGATGCCATCGAGCCGGTTACCACTCCAGGCTTCCAGAGAAATTTCCTTCCAGATTCCAGCCGTGACGAAACGCGGGCCCCAATCCCAGCCAAACTGGCATTGCTGCTTACGAATCACCGTACAACCGCCTTTCGGATCGTTCATCTCGCGTGGCTTATGATCGGTGCGATGCGTGCGAATATAATCCATCACACCGCCAAAACGGATGCACAGTACGTTTTCCCCTGCCCGAAGAAATCGTTTCACGTTCCAGCGGTAACCCGTGAACATGTTATCCGCCAAGGCGACTTGTTTGCCGTTGAGACGCACGGTCGCCACCGTGTCGAGCCCTTCTGCGACCAAATCCACCACGGTCTCAGTCAGCATATCGCGTGACACGGAAAACGTGCAGCGATATTCCCACTCGCGCTCCTCGATCCATTGCAACGCCAGTTCATTGCTGGCCCAGAATGGTTCGGGAATCAGCCCGTGGTGTTTCAGATCGGTGTGAACGCAGCCAGGAACCGTTGCCGACCGCCAAACGGCACCACGCGCTGTCTCACGAAACTGCCAGCCTGCGATGGAAAGCGGAAGGACTCGCATGGCTGGCAAAGCCACTGACTATTTCTTCAAGGGATTAGCCTTGATGAAATCAACAACCTCCTGCGCCTCACAGAAGCACAACGCGGAAACCGTGTCAGCTGCTCCGTAATAGATCGCAATACGACCGGTGGCTGAATCGCACAGACAACCTACCGGGAAACAAACACCAGGGACAAAACCGGCAAGTTCGTAGGGCGCTTCAGGACAAAGCAGCGCCTGATTGGCCGATGCGATCACCTTCGATGGATTTTTGAGGTCGAGGAGCATAGCGCTCATCGAATAGACGAAGCCGTTACACGTGCCAGTGACGCCGTGATAGAAGAGAAGCCAGCCTTCGTTGGTTTCGATGGGCGATGGGCCAGCACCGATTTTCGTGCCCTGGAACCAAGGCCAGCCGCGACCCATGATGTGACGGTGTTTGCCCCAATAGACCATATCGGGACTTTCGCTCACGAAGATGTCACCAAAGGGAGTGTGGCCCGTGTCGCTCGGACGACTGAGCATGAGGAATTTGCCGTTTACCTTGCGCGGGAAGAGCACGCCGTTGCGATTGTAAGGCAGGAAAGCATTCTCAATCTGCTCGAAATTAACAAAGTCCTTCGTTTTGGCGATACCGATGGTTGGGCCATGATAGCCATTGCACCACGTGATGTAGTACGTGCCATCCACCAAGGTGACGCGAGGATCGTAGGCGTATTCGTGACGGAGCACTTCCGGGTCATCGCATTTGAACTCGATGGGCTTGGGCTCAAACGTCCACTTGATGCCATCGGGACTGCGGCCAACATGCAAATGCGGCACGCGATCCATACCTTCCGTGCGAAACACGCCGATGAACTTTCCCTCGAAGGCGACAACGGCGCTATTATAGATACCGGTGACTTTCGGTAAAGGACGGCGGCCAATGACGGGATTGGCGTCAAAGCGCCAGACAACGTCAGGATTGCCGGCTGGCTTTGGCTGCCAAGGAATGTTCGGGATGGGTGTGCCGATGATTTCAAGCTTCATAACAATTGAGAAATAGAGAGGTCCGCGTCCAAGGGGCTATGTGAGAAAATTCACACCGAGATTAGCCGGTCGGCGCCTTGATGGGTAGGAGACTGGTTGCGTACAAATTGAGATCGCTTTCCGATTTTTCAGGTACGGAGAGCGCGATTTGCACGAATGAGCGCAAGGCGTTGATCAACGCATTTCCGCGTGGTCAGGCCATCCTCGGGGGTGTTGAGGCACCAGTCGACGAGCTGTGAAACGGTCGTGCGTGCGGCATAACAACGCGTATCAGAACCGCCATAATACATGATCACCGT
>JAYTWC010000180.1:0-3375 GCA_043743635.1 Verrucomicrobiota bacterium
CGCGGCTGGGCTTCGAGATTCAGCGTGTCGGTGGTATGTTTGGTGCTGAAATGTAGTTCGTTGCGGACGCGCAGGAGAAAATCATAGGCGCGCTGGAAGTCACGGGTGTCGTTTCGCGTGAGGTAATTTTGAACGCCTAACTCGTCCACGGTGGTGATGCCGAGTTTCACGCGGGCCATCCAGAACGTGTTTTGGTAGTCTCGCAGGCCGCCGACGCCGTTCTTGATGTCGGGTTCCTGAAGGAAAACCGTGGCACCGTATTTGGCGCGGCGGGCATCTTGATCTTCGAGGCGTGCGGCGATGTAGCCGCGCGGATTTTCGCTGCGATAAAAACTTTCGTAGGCCTGGGCAAAGGTTCCAAACAGTTCCTGCGAGCCGGCGATGATGCGGGATTCGAGCAGGGCGGTCTTGGTTTGGATGTCATTGCGCGCTTCGGCGAAAACGTCATCCACGGTGCGCGTCGAATGGCCGACTTTCAGGCCGCAGTCCCAGAGGGTGTAGAGAATCTCGTTGATGAGATGTTCCTGAAGGGGTTTTACGATCACCGGTTTCACTTTGGACGGAAAGAGAAACATGATGTCGATGTCGCTGAGCGGACTTAGTTCGGCGCGGCCATAACCGCCGAGTGCAACCAAAGCTACAGGCGCAGGAATCGGGCCTTTGGCGCGGGTCCAGGCTTCGGTCGCGTAGTCGAAAAGATGTCCGAGCATGACGTCGATCATGGCGGCGCGGGCTTTGACCACGGCGAGGCCGGATTCGCCCGCTTCGTGGCGCATGCGGATCATGGCGCTCTCGAGGCGCAAGAAAGTCTTACAGGCAGCAAGCCGTTTTGCCATTGGCACTTCACCGACGAAGTTTAGACGCTCAAGGGCGTGTTTTTGGAGGCGACCGCTCATGTAAGGTCCGTACAGAAACGGAAATGCCGCCACGCGCAAAGCGCGAAATGCGAAAGTTCGCGGCTGGCGGTTGGTCGTCTGTCTTTGGTGCGGTTGGCGTTTTCGTGTCGTTGCTGCCCGATAAGATTGAGAACGGCGGTGATCGCAGGGGCGTCGCCACGACTATATTGCGCGAACGACATTTCAGCTGCGATGCCGGGATGTAACGGTTCGAGCGAAGCGCGGCTTTGAGGAGTGACGCGCGCCTAGGGAATGAACCTCACTGTAAAAAGCTCGAAAGTCTGTAAATTTTTACCAGTTTTCCGCCCCAATGAAAATCAATAGCACGGCGTCTTTTTCCTCAGGTTACACGACTAACTATGGCGCGGCGCAATCGGAGAAAAGCAAGGCGATGACCAAGGTCGTGGTGAATCTCAACACCGCGAATAATCAGGCGGCTCGCCCGGATGTTGAATTCAAGTTAGTGCAAACGGTGCCAACAAAACAACCCGGCACGTTTCTGAACGCCAAGGCGTGACATGTCTGCGCGGTGATTACCTGTGGGAAGTAGTTTGTCGGCGCGCGTTGTGAGCCGATAATTACCTCTTTTAAGGGAGCGATTCAGGGAAGAACAGGGGCATTTGCAACTTAAGCGGGGAGATGATTCTGCCGATGGAAGGGTGTTCCCGAAAAATCGAATGAATGTCTACTGATTGCTCATGTCGTAGTAGCAACGCGTCTGCACCTGCTTTACCCGAAGCGTTGCAAAAGGCCCTGCCATTGATCGATTCTTTGCTCGAAAATGTCGTGATCGTCGATGCGGACCGTCGGATCGTTTATGCGAATCCTTCGTTTCTACAGATGGTGGAGCGCAAGCGTCCGGAGGAGCTCAGCGGATTACGTTTTGGCAACGCCGTCGGTTGCAGTCATTCCGATCAAACAGAGGATGGCTGTGGTTCGACCAAATTTTGTCAGGAATGCGGGGCATTTCGCGCACAAATTGCTGCTTTCGCAGGCGAGCCTGTGGCCGAGGAATGCCGGATCATTCGTTCCAATGGCGACGCACTTAGCTTTCGAATCCGAGCGAATAAATGGGATTCAGTTGGCAACCCGCTTCTCGTGATTACGGCACTGGATACAAGTGGCGAAGAACGTCGTCGCCTGATGGAGAGGCTTTTTTTTCATGATGTTCGCAATACCGCCGGCGGGGTGACCGGACTCGCTGATTACCTTGGGCGCACGCAGCTGCCGGGAGTTGATAGCACTCAATCTGCGCTCATTTCATCGATGGGAAAATTAACGCGTCAGTTGCTGGATGAAATCGACTCGTTCGCCTGTCTCACTGAAGCCGAGAATGGTGAATTGAAGGCGAAGATCGATCCTTGCGATCCAGTGGCTCTGCTTGAAGCGCTGCGGGAACTTTATGTGCGGCAGAAATTGGCTGAGCACCGAACCATTAAATTGGATTGTTCGTCTTCGTTGCCTCTCATTCAAACTGACTATGTTCTCCTTTCGCGCGTGGTGAGTAACTTCATGAAAAATGCTCTTGAGGCCACCAAGCCGGGCGAAACGGTGACCGTGGGTGCACGCTGGCGGGATTTCTCCTTTGAATTTTATGTGCACAACTCGGCGGTTATTGCGGAGCGGGATCAGTTAAAAATTTTCCAGCGTTCATTTTCCACCAAAGGACCGGGTCGTGGTTTGGGTACGCACGGCGCGCAGTTGATTGGCGAGCGGATTTTAGGTGGCAAGGTTGGTTTCGTATCGAACACGGTGGAAGGTACAATCTTCTGGGTCCGCCTACCGGAATCGGCGCTCACAGGCTAGGAGAGGCGGCCGCCACATTTGTCTATTTCGGAGACCAGCCATCGGTGCCGCGCAAAATATTTGCTGAGGTGTAGGCTTTTGCTTCCTCGTCGCTGAGTTGGTGCGCCCACGGAACACGCTGATCGGTCGGGGCTCCGGGTCCGGTGTTTTTGTATTCGAAATAACGCACCGTCTTTTCGCGGGCGGGTTTGTCCCAGTTGTGCCAGCCTTGTGGATTGATTCTTTCAGGTAGTTCGGTGCGGAGAAAAGCGGTGGCGCTGAAGTCACGCCAGGGACGTGCCAGAAAAACACCCTTTATGACTTCAGGGCCGGTCGTGACGCGACAATCGAGAAATACCAAACCGAATTGATTTTCGGCGGGCGTGGAGGCGGCGGTTATCCAGCCATCGGCTTTGCAATGGATTTCGCAATGATCGAAGACCGCAGTGCCGCTCGCATAGATAAAATCAACGTGGCCTTCGATGGTGCAGCTCTCGAAATACTGGCGGCCCTTGTCGACGCGCAAGGTGTCCTGCCAGCCGAGAAAACGGCAATTCTTGAATTGTGCGCGGTCTGCCTCGACGTACATCGCGAGCGCCTGAATGTGTTGTTCGCGAGTTGTGGTGTTTTCGAAGGTTATGTTTTCAGCAGAGAAGTTGGCCGCTTGAACGAGCACGGTCGCACTTTCGCGAGT
>JAYTWC010000181.1:0-2807 GCA_043743635.1 Verrucomicrobiota bacterium
GCATAGGTATCCTGACCCATGCCGTCGTGATAAAAGCGGAAGTCCATGGGCTGGGCTTCAGGCGACCACAACCAGAGCGTCACCTCGGCTTGGTCGCCAGCACTTCCTGCGATGGACAACTGGGTCGGATGGCTCTGCCAAAAGTTTCGGATACCGAAGGCTACGCCACCGGAAGGGCCACCAATGTAACCCGTGCCGCTGGCTCTCTTGCCGTAGCCGCCTTTGATCCACGAGTGTCCTGGTTTGGTTCGTTTGCGGATCTCGAACCCGTCGGCAGAAAGTTGGGTGAGCGTGAAATCGCCCCACGTAGGCACGTATTTTAATTCGTCCGTCACCGCGCTGTTCCACTCAGAAAGCGGAGGGCAGGCTTGCCCGGCGAGTTGCGCCTCGCGCACGGATTCTCCGGGGTCGCGGCGCAATCCTGTGATGCCTTGCACGGCCTCGGCCCAAAGCCCGTCGTCCTCGCCCGTGAAACGAACATGGCGGTCGTAGTGCGGATCGCGCAGCGGCACGCTGAAACGCAGACCGAGTCCGCGAATGAAATCCTTTTGGTCGTCTCCGTCGTAAATGAAGGTGTGCATCACGCGAACGGCTTCGCCTCCCGCGTAGAAATACAACCGCACGACAAAGGGCAGCCAGCTGCGCCCGCCACTCAGGGCATGCGTGCCTTCGATCTTAACCACGGCCCGCACCGGGCCGTTTTGCTCCAAGGTCACGGTTCGGATATCGCTCACGAACTCTTCGCTGGAGGACGTTTCGCCAGGGCCGGTTTCTGCGCGGTCCTGACGTAGACAAATTAAACGTCCGCCGCGGGCAATCTCACGGCCATCGCGCTCAATCGATTGAATCAATACGGCGCCTTTTTTAAGTACGCGGCAGCGAATGACGCCGGTGTCGATGTCAATTGTTTCGGGCGTCTCCTTGGCGCTCAATGCGTGCGGGTGCTGGGTGGGTTTGCCGGGAGCGAGTTCGTAGCGTTCCTCGGCGATGGCATCGGCTGGCATCGCATGGCCAGTCCACTTCAGACTCCCGTCGGGCCAAGCGGCGAGTGGCCAGGATTGAACCGGCACGTCGTGCCCGGACGCGGTTCTCAGAGCGAAAAGCGTGTCCTTGGCGTGTTTCCCCTTCGGCCATGGCGTGCCCCAGGTGACGCCGGTCATGGCGGCAGGTGCATTTCCATCGAGCCAGTGCAACTGCGCGAGGTTGGCGGGCAGATTTTCCTTTTGTGGCGGCTGATTGAGTTGAGGTGCTGCCTCGGCGCTCGTGGAAACGTTTGAGAGAAGCCGTGGTGCAGCAACGGCGACAGCGGCGGTGCGAACAAAGGCGCGACGGGAAATAGAATTCATGATGGGGGACGCGTTGAGTTCGACGCGGATGATCCGGCGAGGTTACTACATGGGTGCGATTCTCGAAAATAGTCTGCGTATCCGACTCACGGATTCGGCGGACTGAAGAGCCGGTCGTAGTCCGTCCAATGCGCGTTCATGATCTCGATCTTGCGCTTCAGTTGCGCGGGCAGATCGGGACCGAGCCGCATGATGGTTTCCTCTTCCGCTACGGCGGCGAGATCGAGGAGAGGTTGTGGGGTGCTCTGTAGAAGACCCAGCAACTGGACGGTGTTATCGACTTCGCGGCGCGCGGTATCGACGAGGTCGCTGCGATCCCAACTGCTCTGTGTACCAAGCGGCGGGTTCGCCTCTGGCTTGATCGCCAACGATTTCACCCGGTCGAGCTGCGCTTGATAACAAACCATGTTATCCGCAGAACGCAGCAGGCACAGGGTGACCTCCAGGCGCCGACTGAAGAGATCCCATCGATTTTTCGCCGCTTCATCCGGAGCGCCGTCGCGTATGCGGCGGATGTGTCCGATCGCGAGTTCGACGTCCGGTACGACCGTTTCGATCACGCGCTGAAAGAGAAGGCGTGCACCATAACCTTCGTACATGCGCATGGCTTGGATATCGATGAGGTTGTCGGCCTGTTCTTCGCCTTTGGCTTGGAAAAGAAAAGGCCGATAATAGCTCTTTTCCTCTGGGGTGAGCTCGTCGGGGAAAAGCACCATCGGGCGGTTGATCCAACGGTTGAGCACATGCCCAAACTGCAGCATATCACCAAAATTGAGTGCATCCAGACGGCGTCCTGCATCGTCGATCAAGAGCCAGGTTGCGAGTAAATCGTCAGCGTATTTTTCTCCGGCTTCCGCTACGGCGAACGCGCGTAACCCGGCAAGCCTTTCAGCGGCGTTGCCTGGACGGCTTTGCTGGGTTGCTTCGGCGAGCTTCGCGTTGAACTCGATCACCGACTCATCCGGGCGCAGGCTCACCAAGCGGCGTAAGGGAGCGGCTGCTTCTCCTTGCGGGGTTTGAGCAGCGACGGAGGATTCGAGCGGTTTTCCAGTCCGCAACCATTTCAAATCGGGTACGATCACGCCGACGACGGGATAAAAGGCGCCGTTGGCATACGCGTCACTTGCGCGCAGACCTTGGAAGGGGCGTCCGTCCGGACCTTCGCGACCTTCGACTGCGATGCCCCTCGGCAAGCGGCGCACAATGGCGTCGAGCGTATCCGGCGAGAACGAAGGAATCATCCATTGGCGCGGTTCGATTGGATTTAAGTTAATCTCGATTTCGCGACCGTTTTGTTTCGCGGCATTTTTCAACGCGACCAGAAAGCCCGAGATGCGTTCGCTCATCGGACGGTCGTGACAACGGCTCGGACCGTTGGGGCCCGGATAGAGCGCCGGCACCCAGCAGAATCCAGAACCAGAGTCTTGGGTCAAAAAGCTGAAGGTCTCGATTTCCGGGCAG
>JAYTWC010000182.1:0-3542 GCA_043743635.1 Verrucomicrobiota bacterium
ACGGTTTTTGCCGCAGCAAACGGCGCGGCGCTAGCACCACTACTCGCACGCTCAGCCGAGAATTGTTTATACTCCAAGCCGCGCTTCAACGTAGCGATCAGCTCATCAACGCGAAACGGTTTCTGTAGATAATCGAAAGAACCAAATTTCAGCGCCTGGATCGCACTCTCCGTGCTCGCATACGCTGTCATGATGATCACGACGGCGTTAGGATCGAACAGCTTGAGATTCTTAAGCAGCGTGATGCCATCCACCGGCTTCATGTCGATGTCGGCAAGCACGATGTCGGGCTTCTCAGCTTTATACCGCACCAATGCCTTCTCGCCATCCGTTGCAAACGAAGTCGAGAAACCGGTCGGTTGAATTACCGCATCGAGCATCTCGTGAATCGAGAGCAGGTCATCAACGATGAGAACTGAGGGCATGGTCTAATTCTGCCGCGATAATCCGAAAAAAAGCAACGCGGAGATTAAAAGTCTTCTCATCATGCGCCGCCCATGACCGAACCCATTTGGAAAATTGGAAGGAACATCGCCATCACGATACCACCGACCACCACACCGAGAAACACGATCAGCAAAGGCTCGATCAACGAGGTTAACGCAGCCGTTGTGGCCTCAATTTCCGTGTCATAAAAATCTGCAATCTTAGACATCATGCCATCGACATTACCCGTGGATTCACCGGCCTTAACCATGTGCATGACCACCGGCGGGAAAAATGTATCCGTCGCAAGCACCTCAGAAACCTGACCGCCTTGGCTCACATGTTTGGCGATATCAGTGCAGGTTTTTTCGATTTGAACCTTTTCACTAGCGGCGGAAACGATCTCAAGCGTCCGCAAAATCGGAACACCCGAACGGATCAAGGTCGCGTAGGTGCGGCAAAACCGCGACACCGCTATTTTATGAATGAGCGAGCCAAACACTGGCATTTTAACAACAATATGGTCCCTATGCGCTCTGCCTGTGGGTGTTTCGATATATTTTCCGATCCCGATTTTCGCACCCACGACACCGAGTATAACCGCCCACCAGAAACTACGGAGGAAATTACTGAAATCGATCAACATTTGAGTCGGCGCCGGCAGCTTCTGATTCATATCCGCAAACATACTGGCGAAAACTGGAATCACAAAAATCATCAAGACGGCGACCAACACGATGGCGAGACCGATGACCGCGATCGGATACGTCATCGCCGACTTCACCTTTTTGGTCAGCTTCACACTCGACTCAAAATAGCCTGCAACCTTCGCCAAGATCTCAGCAAGCGCACCCGAAGCTTCACCGGCCTCAATCATCGAGACAAAGAGCGTATTAAAAGCCTTGGGGAATTTTTTTGCCGCTGCTGAAAATGAATTACCACTCGCAATATCCAAGCGCACCTCGCGAATAATTACGCGAAAAGCCAGATCCGTCGTTTGCTCTTGCAAAGCCTCCAAGCTCTGCACCAACGGCAAACCCGCCGTAATGAGCGATGACAACTGTTGCGTAAAAATCGCTAATTCGCCAAGGGGCAGCCGATAATTCTTTGCCTTCTTCTCGTACGATTTTTGCTTCGCTAAAGCCTGAGATTCTTTGAAATTGAGTCGGCCTTTTTGAGGGGAACGCACTGACGATCCCTTGCCAGACGGGGCTGAGGAAATGAATGCCATGGCGCCTCATAAAACCCAGTGTTAAAAACGCCGCAACTCCTTTTCCATTCCCATTCTGTAAAAAAATTAAATTCTTTCTCCCTGCCGATAGCCAAAGCGAAAGCTTGACCCATCCCGTCCATAACAAAAGCTCACGTTCGTACGCGGCTGTAGTTTAGTGGTAAAACTTCTGATTTCCAATCAGGTATCGAGGGTTCGATTCCCTCCAGCCGCACCAATTTCGGTTCACCACGACCGCTCCCGGAAGGCGACTTCGCCCCTCCCTCAACCGCCTAGCCGACAAAAACTTCGTGAACCTCGTCCTATTTGAAACAGCCGAAATCGCCGCGCCCCTTCCTCGCTCCGATCCCCGCGCCCAACACATTCTCGACGTCCTTCGCCGCCGCGAAGGCGAACCTTTTGACGTCGGCCTCGTCAACGGCCCACGCGGCAAAGCCTCCCTCGCCGCAGTCAATGACAACAACCTCTCCCTTGCCTTCATTTGGGGCGAACAGCCACCACCACCGCCTCCGCTCACGCTCCTGATCGGCCTGCCTCGGCCGCAAACCGCTCGAAAAATTCTCAACGAAGCGACCACGCTCGGCGTCGGCGCACTTCATTTTTGCGCCACCGAACGTGGCGAACCATCCTACGCCGACAGCTCGCTCTGGACCACGGGAGAATGGCGCCGCCACCTGCTCGCCGGTGCCGCCCAGGCCTTCTGCACGCAACTTCCCGAAGTTACTTCCGGCCAGAAACTCACCACCGTCATCGCCGGCCTGCCTCCTCACGCCACACGCGTGGCGCTCGATAACTACGAATCCACCGTCTCACTCGCCGCCGCTGCCAAACCTCAAATCACCGCCAATTTTGTCGCACAACCTCCGGTGGCGCTCGCCCTCGGCTCGGAACGCGGCTGGACGGGCGCTGAACGCGATTTACTACGAGCCAATGGTTTCGTCCTTGCCCACCTCGGCCCGCGCGTCCTTCGCACCGAAACGGCCTGCGTGGCCGCCATCGCCATCGTCAAGTCAGTGCTCGGCTGGCTCTGAAAAACGACACCGCTGGCTGCCGCACACCGCCGCTGCCCAGCCGCTTCACGCAAGTCCAGCCCTCGGGCTCCAGCGTGAGACCACCCGGCATTTCAAAAGCCACCACCGGGTCGTTCACCGTTTTCAATAACTCACCCAAACGCACAAAAATCTTCGGTGCCACCGCTTCAATTATCTCATAGGGTGGATCGATAAAAACCAGATCTGGCGCCGCCTCAACCGCGCCCAACGTCCACTCCAGCACATCGCCCTGCAACACCTTCACCCCGCGCTCGTCCCGCTTCAGGCTCTTGCAAACCGCCGCAATGTTTTGCTTCAAACACGCCGCCGCCTTCGCATTTTTTTCGACAAACGTGCCGCCCGACGCACCGCGACTGAGCGCCTCAAGGCCATACGCACCGCTGCCAGCAAATAGATCTAAAAATATCGCACCAGGTACCCGCGCCGCCAGGCTCGAAAACACCGCCTGGCGCAGACCATCCGTCGCCGGACGCACCGCATCGCCTTTCGGAACCAATAGCGTGACACCACGCGCCGCACCACCGCTTATGCGCATGGCCAGCCTTTCGCTATAAACTGCATTGCCGATTGAAACATGCGCAAAGACAGTCCGCGAAAACGCCGTTTCGCAAGCCGTCAATCCTTTCTTTTGCCGCCGTCATCCACCCATTGCCTCTGGCAAAGAACCTCTCCACCGTTTCGCAAACGATGCCCTCCGCCAAACGCTTTCCCGTTTCCGACCACTGCGACGGACACCTTTTTCACAACCCGAACCGCGCCACCGTCCCAAGTATTCGCGACATCCTGCGCTGGAAATTCTCCAGCCGACCCACTCGCTGGCCCAAAACCATTTC
>JAYTWC010000183.1:0-4446 GCA_043743635.1 Verrucomicrobiota bacterium
GTCAGCCGCGAGCAGCAAAAACTCCAAAAAATGGTCGCGGATTTTTACCTGTTTGAAAAAACGTCGCGTGAGATTCTAGAGGCCCAGGCCTTGATCAAAGACATCGCGGGCGATCCAGATCTCAAGGAGCTCGCTGCAGCGGAATTGCCGGATTTGGTGCAAAAACAGACGCAGTTGCACGAGACGATTCTGTTCGCGATGATCCCGCCCGAACCAAGCGACTCGCGTAACACCGTCATGGAAATTCGTGCAGGCACCGGCGGTGATGAGGCGAGTCTTTTTGCGGCGGAGCTTTACCGCCTCTATTCGAAATACTCCGACAATCACGGCTGGAAGATTCAGCCCATGAGCGTGAGTGGCTCGGATCGCGGCGGCATGAAGGAAGTTATTTTTCTCATCACCGGCGTTGATGTGTACAAGCAGCTTAAATTCGAGAGCGGCGTGCATCGTGTGCAACGGGTGCCGGTCACTGAGGCAAATGGTCGCATTCATACTTCGACCGTGACGGTTGCCGTTTTGCCTGAGGCCGAGGAGGTCGATGTGAAGATCGATCCGCAGGATTTGGAGATATCGGTTTGTCGCGCCAGCGGCCCGGGAGGGCAGGGCGTAAATACGACCGACTCAGCTGTACAGATCGTCCACAAGCCGAGCGGCCTGATGGTGCAATGCGCTGACGAGCGTTCACAGATCAAAAATAAAGCAAAGGCGATGACGGTGCTGCGCTCGCGTTTGTTGAAATTAAAAGAGGACGAGGAGAAGGCGAAGTACGCGCAGCATAGGCGTAGCCAGATTGGTTCGGGTGACCGCAGCGAACGCGTTCGTACCTACAATTTCCCGCAAAATCGTCTTACTGACCATCGTATTGGTCTCACGCTGTACAATTTGCCGCAGGTAATGGAAGGGCAGATCGAGAACATTGTGGCGGGCCTGCAGCGGGCGGATTTTGAGGAGAAATTTGCGGCGCTCACCGGCCAGGAATACGTGGCTTCGCGTGCTAGTGACGACGACGACTAATCCGCATGAGCATGCTCGCCGTTCTGGAGATCATAAAGAAAACGACCGAATACCTATCGGCCAAAGGTGTGGAAAGCCCGCGTCTGAACGCGGAGCTGTTGGTCGGACATTCGCTTGGGCTAAAGCGCATGCAGCTTTATCTGCAATTTGAGCGGTTGCTGACCGAGCCTGAGTTGGAGAAAATTCGACCGCTGGTGCGCCGTCGGGCGCAACGCGAGCCTTTGCAATACATTGTTGGCGAAACGGAATGGTTTGGTTTAAAGCTGAAGGTTGATCGTCGTGTGTTGATTCCGCGTCCGGAGACGGAATTGCTGGCTGAGCTGGTGACGCAACACGTAACTGTGCCGCCGACACGCCTTCTTGATCTTGGAACGGGAAGTGGCGCGCTTGCACTTGGGTTGGCCAAGCATTGGCCCGAGGCGGCCGTGTTCGCCGTTGACGCCAGTGCCGAGGCGCTGGCGGTGGCCAAGGAAAATGCTGCCACACTGTTGTTGGCTGGACGAATGACTTTCTTGGAATCCGATTGGTTTGCAGCGCTGCCGCCAGACGAGCCGTTCGATTTGATTGTGGCGAATCCTCCTTATTTGACTGCGGCAGAGACGGCGGCGGCCCAACCTGAGGTACGCGAATTTGAACCGCGCAGTGCGTTGGTTGCGGCCGATGAAGGTCTGTCCGACCTTCGCAAGATTATTGAAGCCACGCCGCGTTATCTGGTTGCTGGCGGTTTGCTGGCCATGGAGACAGGCATCGCGCAACACGCGGAACTGGTGAAATTGTGTCAGAAGGCAGGCTTTGGCCGGGTTGAGTCGAAGCAGGATTTGGCTGGTCGCGATCGGTTTGTATTTGCGTGGTATTAGTAACTTTTGTGGGGTGGGCAAAATTGGCTCGACAAATCAAGCTTATGTGGTTGGATCGTAAACTTTGCGGCCCGCAAGGATGCCGTTATTTATTGCCCATATACACATGACGAAACGAACCCTGCCTCCTCGTAGGTTCATTAAGCCAACGTTCGAATTTCTTATCGAAAAGAAACGCGACGGCGGCGAATTTACGCAAGAAGAAATCCGCTATATCATTGATAGCACGCTTGATGGCGAAATGCCCCAGCATCAACTGGCGGCTTTGGCCATGGCGATTTACTTTCAGGGTATGTCGGCTCAAGAGACGGCAGATCTCACCGAAGAAATGATGCTTTCGGGCGAAGTGATTGATCTCTCGCATATTGCAAAACCAAAGATCGATAAATACTCTACCGGCGGCGTGGGTGATAAAACATCGCTCGTGCTTGTTCCGCTCGCGATGGCCAGTGGGGTCGTGGTTCCGATGATGTGTGGCGTTGAGCACGATTACGTGATCAACACGCTCGACAAGCTTGCGGCCATCCCTGGCTTCAAAGGCCACCTGACGAACGAGCAATTTTCTCAACAATTGGCCCGCATCGGTGGTGCCATTGTGTCGCAAACCGACGATCTCGCTCCGGCTGACGCCAAGTTCTATGAACTGCGTAAAGTTACGGGCACGATTCCGAGTTTGCCGCTCATCACCGGTAGCGTGCTGTCAAAAAAGCTCGCCGAAGGTTCTGAAGGTCTCGTGATCGATGTGAAGTGGGGCAACGGCTCTTTTATCAAAGACCTCGAGCAGGCCAAACAGCTCGCTCGTTCGATGACCCGTGTTGGTCGCTCGATGAAGCGTCGTTGTGTCGCCCTCGTGACCGACATGAATCAGCCGCTCGGCGATACCGTCGGCACCGGTCTTGAAATCAAGGAAGCGATCGCACTCCTCAAGGGTGAAGGTCCGGAAGATATCAAAGAACTCGTTCTCAAGCTCGGCATGGAAATCGTCCGCTTGGCGGGCGTCGCTGGTTCGACTTTGTCGGCCAAGCAGACCGTGCAGCGTCACCTGACCGATGGTTCGGCCCTTGAAAAATTCAAGGAGTTGGTCAAAGCTCAGGGTGGCGATCCGACTTTCATCGATCACCCGGAAAAATTCCCGCAGGCGAAGCATATTCGCAAGCTGCCGGCTCCGAAGCGTGGTTATGTCCACACGATCAATGCGGCGATGATCGCGCGTGGCGTACATCTCCTCGGCGGTGGCAAAGAAACTCCAAACGATAAGATCGATTATGCAGTTGGTGTTTCTGAAATCAAAAAAGTCGGCACGCAGGTAAAGCAGGGCGAACCGCTCATGATGATTCATTATAACGATGAAGCGAAGCTCGAGCAGGCGCTTGAGTATTTCAAGAACGCTTACCGTCTCGCTCCGAAGCGCCCGACGCCCCCGCCGCTTGTGGTCGAGCGCGTGGCGTAAGTTCAGAGCTGAAACGCTCTTCTAATTCTCAAGGCCGACCGTATCCCGGTCGGCCTTTTCTTTTTTAACTACGAGCGGGTTGACCGATGAAAGCGCTCGGCTCATTTCGTTTTATCCGACGTTGGCGTGGTGATGTAGTCGGTGTGGCGCATGAACGTGCGCTGGGTGTCGTTATGAAGTGTTTTGGCCTCGTCGTTGTCACCAGAAACTCGATACATGGCGACTTTGTCCTCCATTTCGTCGATGTTGCGCTGCCGTTCGGCGGCTTCGTATTGCATCATGGCGTAGTCGACGTCGCCTTGTCCAAGAATGTGAAAGCGATTAAGAAGGTTTCGGCTGAAGGCGCTGCCGTATTGTTTGTAGGCGAGGCGACGGAGCATCTCTTTTGAATAGAGATTGCGGTCGTTGAAGACGGGAGGACGTTTGCCTTGGACAAGATATTTCGGGAGGCGAATGATCTGGTTTTGCGGCTTGTCGACATCTCGCATGTCGATGTCTTCAGTCTCAGGCTTTGGTGGTGGCGGTGGGTTGTATTTGATGCCGGCAGAAAGAGACTTTGAGAGGTCACTGGAGATGACGCGTTCCTTTTTGGGGCGTGTGGCGGAACTGGAACCGCCCGTGGAGACTTCGATACTGGACGGATTGGCTTCCTGCGCGGGCAGGTTGGTTGAGAAAAGGATCAGTGCCAGCAGGCTGGCGCAGGGGCGCATGCAATTCATGGGGGAGAAGACAGCTGGGGCGCGAAGTTGTTTAAAAAATCTACCCCCTGCTTAGCTGCGGATTTGGCCGGTGCCATCGATCAGGTATTTGTAACTGCAAAGCTCGGGCAGGCCCATCGGGCCGCGGGCGTGGAGGCGGTCGGTGCTGATGCCGATTTCGGCGCCAAAACCGAATTCGAAGCCATCGTTGAAGCGGGTGGAGGCGTTCCAGAAGACGGCTGAGCTGTCGATGCTGGCCTGGAATTTCCGGGCGGCGGTTTCGTCAGCGGTGACGATGACTTCGCTGTGCGCGGAGCTGTCGCGGTTAATCGTAGTGATCGCGGTGTCGAGGGTGTCGACGATGCGAATCGCGATGATGTAGTCGAGGAACTCGGCTTTGTAATCGGCGTCGGTCGCGGGCGTGGAG
>JAYTWC010000184.1:0-2210 GCA_043743635.1 Verrucomicrobiota bacterium
CGAGGCGTTGCGAGTGCTCCGTTGGGCTGCGCTCGGGACACGTTGTGAAGTGCAGTACGTCTGTGCTGACGATAATAACGCACGCGCGTTTGAAGCGGAGGTGGTAAATTGGGTTACCGCGTTTGAAGCCAAATATTCACGCTTCCGCCCAGATAGTCTCGTGAGCCGAATCAACGCGGCGGCCGGGTGCGACTGGGTGCCGGTCGATGCCGAGATGGAGCAGTTTTTGGACCTAAGCGGATCGTTATACCAGCTCACGCAAGGTGTATTGGATGTGACGGCGCTGCCGCTGATGCGCCTTTGGGATTATCGGGCGGCGCAACCGCGGATTCCGAGCGAAGCGGAAATTACCGCAGCCAAACGGTTAGTAGGATTCCAGAAAATTCAGCGCAAGTCCGGGCTGGTTCGTTTGCCCGAGGCAGGCATGGCGCTTGATTTCGGAGGTTGGGGCAAAGAGTACGCGGTGGACATTGCGGCGCAGATCGCTCGCAAGCACGGCATCGTGAATGCGCTGGTAGATTTTGGTCACGATCTTTTTGCGATGGGTGCATCGCCCGGAAAGCCGGCGTGGCATATCGGCTTGGAAGATCCGGCGCGGCCCGGCGAAGCGTGTTGGAGCAGTTTGGCGGCGCGCGATGTGGGCGTGGCTTCCTCCGGCGACTATATTCGGGGGTTTACGCTCAACGGGAAGCGCTACGGGCATATTGTCGATCCGCGCACCGGCTGGCCGGTGGCAAATGGTTGCAGGCAGGTCAACGTGATCGCGAAAGCGTGCGTGCAAGCGGGGGCGCTTTCGACGGCAATTTTTATTCTCGGTCCGGAAATCGGCCTGAAGATTGTGCAAGATCTCATGACGGCGGAAGCGTGCGTCGTGACAGACCGGGAACGTCATCAAACCAAGGGATTTTATCGTTATGTCGTTACAAAATAAAAAAATCGTAGCTTTGTTTCTCTCACTGTTGGTTTTGGCTTCCGTCGCGGTTGCCGATGTAAAGGTGGGTTCGCCGTTCCCGGATTTGAGAACGTTCAACCTTGAAGGCACGTTGCCTGACACCGCCGGACGTGTGGTGCTGGTCGATTTTTGGGCGACGTGGTGTGCGCCGTGCAAAGCTTCTTTCCCGGCGTATTCGGCGATGCAAAAGGAACTGGCCGATCGTGGCTTCACTATCATTGGCGTGAGCGTCGACAAAAAGCCGGAAGAGTACGCGGCATTTTTGAAGAAGTTCGCGCCCGGTTTTGTCACGGTGCGCGATGGGGCGCAGAAATTCGTGGCCACGGTAAAAGTGCCCGGCATGCCGACGTGTTACCTGATCGATCGTAAAGGTGTGTTGCGGGAAATTCATCAAGGTTTTCATGGAGATGCGACCGCCAAGGAGCTGCGCGAGAAAGTTCAAAAGCTCTTGGAGGAACAGCCATGATCCGAGCGATTCGCTTTTCTCTTTGCATGTCTTTTGGTGCGGTGGGTTTGTTCCTGTCGGGTTGCACGACCGTGCATCCGTGGGAGCGCGCGGCACTGGCTGACTATTCCATGCGACCTGATCGGGATCCGCTGGGGACTGCCATGACGGAGCATATCTATTTTTCGCGCGAAGCCTCCTCGGGTGGTCGCGGTGTGGGTGGCAGCGGCTGTGGCTGCAACTGAGTTAACTGGACGGACATAATTTTTTTTAACGGAGGTCATCATGAATTTTACCGCTCTCTACTTTCGTTTTCGCTGGTTACAGATACCAACTGGTTTGTTGGTCATGCTGCTTCAGCGCATGCCAGTGCTCAGGGTGCTCACCCAAGCGGAATGTGCATTTGAAGGCGGCTCGGGCGTCGTGATGAAGTCGGTTTTTGCTTTGGTGGCATTGGGCGCGATCGATTCTGTTGCGGGTGCGACGATGTTTGGTGTGACCCCAGCGACTCCTGCGACGGGGCCGGTGGGCCAGCAGTTCGCTGTTTCGGGAACAGCCAATTCGGCGCTATCTGTCGCCTTCACCGTAACAGGTGCGCCTGGGAATCCGCGTTCGTGGAGTGTTTCCGGAACCTTGCCGCCAGGACTAACGGTGGCAGGCGGAAATCCGATCAATGTTTCTGCACCGTATAAGATGACGATTTCGGGAACGCCGACGACGCAGGGAAGCTGGACGGTTACGGTGACGGCTTGGGAAAAAGCGAGTACTTCGGGCAACAAGGTGAGCGCTTTCTGTGTATTCACGATTGTCAGT
>JAYTWC010000185.1:0-3249 GCA_043743635.1 Verrucomicrobiota bacterium
TAACGGAGGAAACATTGAGGGCTTTGTGGTCGAGCTCATGGCGGAAATCGAAAAAGTCTCCAACCTCCAGCTGGAACGCAAAGTCGGCGGCACCCGCGAGATCAACGGAGCCTTTGAAACGGGCCAGCTCGACCTGCTCCAATCCTACGCGCCTTCTCCCGAACGCGCCGCGTTTGCCGATTTCTCTCAACCGTATTTGAAAATGAGCGGCTCGATTTTTGTACGACGAGACAGCCCGTCCATCAACAACCTAACTGATCTGAAAGGCCGACATGTAATGGTTCACCACGGTAGCAAAGGGGAACAAGTTCTTCGCGCCGCCGGCCTGGCCGATTCCATTGTCTACGTCGCCTCCGTCGAAGAATCGCTACGGATGCTCGATGCCGGCGAAAATGACGCAACCCTTGTCG
Organism: Verrucomicrobiota bacterium; assembly: GCA_043743635.1. Taxonomy (GTDB): domain Bacteria; phylum Verrucomicrobiota; class Verrucomicrobiia; order Opitutales; family Opitutaceae; genus JADKHC01. The sequence goes on from JAYTWC010000185.1 coordinate 411, forward strand.
GACGACTCAGCGGCTTGGCCATCGTCCAACGTCTCGATCTCAAAAACATCCATGCCACCGGCGACCCTGTCTACGATGTGGATTACTGTTTTGCGGTGCGCAAAGGTGACGAAGAACTCCTGCGCCGCATTGACGAAAGCATCCTGATCCTTCACCAACCCGGCGGAGCCTTCGAGAAAATTTACCGTAAATGGTTCGGTCAACTCGGCGGCTACACCCGGCGCGACGTTTTGCTGGCGGTTACCATTGGACTGGGCATCGCCCTTCTCATCGCAATCTGGGCACTTGCCCGGCAACGCACGCTCCACCGCCGCATTCTAATCCAAGCCGAAGAACTAAAAGCCAGCGAAAAACGTTATCGCGAGGTCTTCGAATCATCGCTGGACGCCGTCCTCGTACTTTCCCGAATCTCGTCCGACAGCTCTGAGTTTAGAATATCAGACGCAAACCCCAAGGCCCTGCACCTCCTACAACTTAACGCTCCGCCCAAAGCCCAAGTCCTGCTCACCGAAGTGATAGCCGACGGTGCCGAACTCGGCAAACGGATTGCCGACGCATTAGCACCCGGCACATCCAGCGCCTTTGAATATGAACGCACTATAGGACCGAGCCGATGCTGGCTAAAGGCCTCCGTCGGCCCGATTGGCAAACGCACCCTCGTCGTTATCGCCGACATCACCGAGACAAAACAAGCTGAGGAACGCGTGCGGAAGCATGACGAACATCTCCGCCAGCACCAAAAACTCGAAGCCATCGGCACTATGGCGAGCGGCATCGCTCACGATTTCAACAACATCCTCACCGGCATCGTTGGGAATGCTGAACTTGCCCGCATGGACGTACCTCAGGACCACGTTGCCCAGGAATTTCTCTCCGAAATCCTCGGCTGCTCGAACCGAGCCAGAAAACTTGTCCGCCAAATCCTCACGTTCTGCCGCAAAGGCGAAGGACGCCATGAGAACATCGCGACAGGGGCAATTATTAACGAAGTGCTCAGTCTGATCCGGGCCACAACCCCAAAATCGATCGAATTCATCTACCACACAACGCCTGACGCATGTAAGATAAAAGCCGATCCCACGCAACTGCACCAGGTCCTTCTCAACCTCTGCACCAATTCCATCCATGCCATGCGCGAAAAAACCGGGCGCATCGAAATTGCTGAAGAAGCAATCAACCTCCTAAAAGAAGAAAGTGCCCAACACGGCCGCCTGCGCCCCGGACGCTACGCTCACATTTCAATCAAAGACAATGGCTCTGGCATGTCACCCGAGGTATTGGAACGAATCTTCGAACCATTTTTCACCACCAAAGCACCTGGCGATGGCACCGGGCTTGGCCTCTCAGTCGTCCACGGCATCATGCAAAGCCACGGCGGCGATATTACTGTATACAGCAAAACCGGCCAAGGAACCATCTTCCACCTCTATTTTCCGGCCGCTTCCGATAAAACCGTCCTCGCCGTTGATAAGGGAACCATTACACGCGGAAACGGAGAACGGATTCTGCTCATTGACGATGAAGGCACGATCACCCACGCCGCCCGGCAGATCCTGCATAAAATCGGTTACCAACCTATTCCGTTCACCAACCCGGTGGAAGCGCTCGAAGAATTTCATCGCGCGCCCTCCGCCTTCAAGGCTGTTCTGTGTGACCTCACCATGCCAAAAATGAGCGGCCTCGAGATTGCCAAACAAATTATTCCCGCCTGTCCGTTTATCCTCATGAGCGGCTATATCAGCGATGCCGATCATGACCGTGCCCTCAAAATCGGCGTGTACCGCGTGGTAGAAAAACCTCTCGATGTGCAAACGCTCTCCAGCTTGCTCGCCGAGTGCCTGAAACCCAGCGCGTAACGATTGGCATCCAGCCAAAGTTCGTCCACTGCCTATCAACCGTCTATCACTGAGCAAGACGTTCGAGAACGACCGCAGCGTGCCGAGAAACCACGGGCGTCAATACACGCAACGGACCTCCACGATGGTCGATCACAGTCGGTTCTGCTAAAACTCCTGTCAAAGTGTTCCACCAGGTCACACGCCATTGACCCGCCGTAACGCCCTCTAAAACCAGCGTTCCGACTGCCGAAGACGGCGGCTTGCTCGAAAATACGCCCGTACGATTCCAAACCCAAACGGCTATCCGATCAGCACTACGCTGCCCAATGGCGGCAAGGATCGGTACATCAACGCCAAGATCAATTTGGGCTAAATCGAACCACCCTCCAGCTCCAGAATTCTCAACAACAACCGCATGATCACCGGTGGCCACGGGAACATCGATCGCGGCCAAAGGATGCGGCCCTTTATCTAAATCGTTTTTGGAACGTACCGGCCAACTCACCTCCGCAGCAGGCACGCCATCAACCGACACACGAATCGCTCCTGCGGCAACGCACGTTTCGGTCACCTGAAAATGCAATATCGTGGATTTCCTAAATCCAAAATTGAAAGTCACACGACTTGGATAACCATTCACCTTGCCCTCAGCGGCACTCACAAAAATCCTCGGAATCCGGCCAAAATCCAGCGGTTCACGCCCGTCGATCGGCACGACGATGTCCTGCTCCAAACTCGGTTTCCACATTTGCGCACCCGCCAAAACGAAGGGAATACGCGTAGAGCTTTCAACAACCGGCGAAAAAGACACAAAGTCTGCCCGGCGGCCAATCCCGGTGGCCATAACGAACTTTGCCATAGTACCAAGTTCACGCAGGCGTCCTGTCTCCAAAAGTTCGCGACCGAGCCAGGGTTGAGCAGGATAACGCCCCTCTCCCATCAAACTTGCCCAGATCGGCGGTACAATGGTTAGGCCGGCTTTCTTTTCGCCTGCCGTTACC
>JAYTWC010000186.1:0-3949 GCA_043743635.1 Verrucomicrobiota bacterium
CGCAGGAGCCGGAACGTATCGGTGGTGCGCATCGGCGTTTTCAGGTCTGCGCCGTTGATTTCGCACTCGAAGGTTACGGTGAATAAATCCGGCATCTCAGTCGGCTCGACGCTGGCTTTCCAGCTGACCTTGCGGCCACCGGCGGATTCGAAATCGCCGCCTTTTTCCACGGTTTCCAGATCGGTTTCGCTGAAGAGCGTGGCGCGGGCAAATTTGATTTCGTTCTGATATTCGCCCTCGTGCTCGATGATGGCGTAACCATTGAGTACATTCAAGTACGTCGCCGAAAGCAGCACGGCGGCGCCGGCGAAAATCGCGAGAGCGATCAGGACTTCGATGATGGTGAAGCCGCGGCGCATGGTCAGCGTTGGGGGTTGGCCGGGGGAAGAACCAACGAACAGGTCCACGGATCGATCACGAGGATGCGTGGCTCGCTGCCGGTGCGGATTTGGGTGCGGAAGGGCGAGCAGGTGCCGTCGCCGTAGAACGTCACGAACGGAAGGGTCTGCGTTTCGACCAGCTGGCCGCCGAGGAGCATGGCGCTTCCTCCTTTTTGGTTGGAGAGGAAATCGAGCTTGAGGTCGCCTTCGTATTCAAAGGGGAAGCGCTGTTCTGAGCCGTCGGGATTGCGCGCGACGAGGGCGCGGTCTTTATCCTTGTCGGCGTAACTGAGACGCACTTCGCGGCCGGAAAGCAGCGCGATTTTGCGTGTTTCCACGACGGCTTTCCAGAAGGTGTCTTCAGGAGTGACCACGCGGCCGGCAGCCAAGCGGGATGACCCGGTGATGAGCACGCCCGTGAGCATCGCGATGAGGGCGATGACCATCATGACTTCGAGCACGGTGAACGCACCCGATCGTTTTGCAAACCGGCCCGCGCCTGAACCTGAGAACGCTCGGCCTAAGGCTGGCACCTTACCAATTGCCGATTACGTTTTCGTTTTCCACGCCCGTCTTCCCGAACGAATATATATCATAAGTATCTTTGTTATGCGTCCCGGGGCAGCGGTACTGGTAGGGGTTGCCCCACGGATCTAGTGGAATTTTATTCTCCAGCAGGTACGGCCCGCGCCAACGGTCGGCCTTACTGGCGGGGGCGGTGATCAATGCCTGCAAGCCCTCCGCTGTCGATGGGTAGTTGCCCATGTGCATGCTGAATTGCTGGAGCGGCACCTTGATGCTGCTTCGCACGAAAACGCCGGCGAGGTCGACCTTGGAATCGCCGAAGAGCTTTTCGAGGTTCGTCACGGTGAGGCCGACGAGCAAACCGATGATGGCGATGACCACTATCATTTCGAGGATGGTAAAGGCGCGTAAAGCGCTCGATGCAGAACGCCGCGCACGCACGGCAGGGGATAAGTATTGCATGGGAAAAACGTTATTATTCTGGCGCCGGTGAGGTTGTCGAGAACGGCTCGGAAACAAAATAGACGCCGATGGCGGACATTCGTTGCATGAAAATTCAGTCAGCAGGCGGCTCTGCGCAACGCGCCAGTTGGGTTAATGGTTTGTCGTCGCCGGATGTGCGCGTGGCCGAGACCACGGTTGCAACGCGTGCGGTTTTCAGGAACTTTCTTCGGGCGGCGCTGCCAACAGGGAGCGATTTACGCGTTCATCTCACACCGTCGTTTCATTTTTTCTTATGCCCAACAAATCCCCTTCCCGTTTCTTGCGCCTGGCGCTTGGCTGCAGTGCTTTGACCGGCTTGCTGGTCGGCCGCCTGTGCGCCGAGCCGTCCGTCAAAAACGCCGAGCCTGCCAAGACCGCCAGCGCTCTGCATCTTAGCCTCACGGAGGCGAATCATGATCGCGCCAAAGGCCGTCTCGCACTCACCGTGCGCGTGCAAACCGCCGACTTTGAAGCCGCTTTATCCGAACGTGCAGGTCACAAAATCTCCGTGGCCGATGCCGGCGAATTCGCTCCGCTCGCACTCGAGTACGTGCGCGAAATATTTCGCCTCAAATCGCCGCGCGGCGAGGCCTTGCGTCTGGAATGGGCCGGCCTCGACCTAACCAGCACGCAGGTTTTTATGTTTTTTGAAACGTCGTTGACGGGCGGGCTGCAAGGGGTGCGCGTTGAAAACACGTTGTTGCAAGAACGCATCGCCGATCAAATCAACTCCGTCGAGTTGCATGACGGCGCGCTTAAGCAGACGATCGTATTCGCTCGCGGCACCGGGGAAGTGGTTGTTGAACTGAAGCCGTGATTCATCCTAGAAGCCGCATTTGAACTGCGAAGAATCGAAGGAGCCAAGGTTGCAGGCAAAGTTATGGATTTCGATCGTTTCACCTGCGAGGTGAAGGATTTCTAAAACAGTTCCTACACCTAATGGCTTGAGCTTTGCTTCTTCGTTTCTTCGTAGTTCAATTTCAACTGCGGAATTTAGATTCATGGCGTGCCGGGGCCGAATTAGGAGAAAGCGCTAAAATAGATCGCAGGTGCTTCGGGCCTTTGTGGTGGCCGATACCAGCTTGCATTGAAACGCATCCAGGTGTTTGCGTCATCTTCTGCCGGTGACGCGAAGGCTGGTTGAGTGGGTCTTCGTTGCAGGCGGTATTCTTCATCGCCTCCGAGCACGTCAGGCATCAGTTTGCTGTCTTCCACGGCATGTCGTTCCTCGTATTTCTCACACCGATCTGGTTCGTTTTGGAGGTTGTTCAGCTCATCGTGGGCGAGCGATTTCTTGGCGTGAAACAAATTCAGGCCAACGCTGACCCACGGCAATTCGGGCCGCGTGAAGCGTGGGCCTTTATTTGGACGGCAGGAATTTTGTCCTACTGGATCTGGCTTGTCGCGATGCTCTTTCAATCCACCGGACGCGCTGCTGTTGTGGCGATGATGGTTATTACCCTGGTCGGTTTTTCCATCCGCCGAAATTGCACGATTAAATGGATTCTGGTCGTATTGACCTTCGAAGGCGCGTTGCGCATCGGCATGCTGCTTTATCTTGGAGCACTTATCTGGCGCCGGATTTAGCGAACGGTCCGGCGCGTTTCGCCTTGAGAAAATCTTCGCACGCTCGCAGAAAACATCCAACGCAGCCCCTCGCCTATGTCTTTCCAAGAAGAGGTTCCGCCTCTCAACCCCTGGCCCTTCCTGATCAGCGATGCCGTTTTGCTCATTACGGCCTTAGTGATCAGTCTTCAGTCTAACGCACCGCTTGCCGGTCTTCCGCTCATCGCCGTCGCCGGCTGTGTCGGGCTCGGCGCTGTGCTCGCTATCGTCCCCTTTGTTCTTAACCACACGCGCCGTCAGGACTTGGCGCTGGCCGAACGGCAGCGCGAGATCGCGGCCCTCGCGCAGATAACGGCGACGTCTGCCGAACAAATCAGTATCGCTGCGTCCAGCCTGCATGGCATTGCCGAAACCGCTTCAAAGGCGATCAAGCTCGCCGAACACCTTCCGCAAAAGATGCAGGAAAGAATCAACGATTTTAAAACGCAGATCAACGAAGTCGCCGTCACCGAAAACGAAGCGCTTTCCCAGGAGATCAACACGCTCCGTACCAGCGAAACGGAACGCCTGGAAACCGCGCTTGCTGGTGTGCGCAAGACCGCTGCTGATCTGGCGATGATCGAGGCCGTCAGCCGTAAACACCTCTCAGAACTAAATGAATCGCTTTCCCGTTTCGTCGTCGCGGCAGAGAAGGCGGCCAGCGCCTCCACCAAGACGATTGAGACGGCCCGCGCCGATGCCGAGAAATCCATGACGGCCGCGCTCGCCGGCATCGACCGCAAGATCGCCAGCCTGCCCGAGCAGTTTATCAGCCGCGTGGCCACGGTGGCGCCTTTTGTTGAAACGAAACCGTTGGCTGTTCAGCCCGACGTTGTGCCGCCAATCGTGGTGGCGAAACCACTTGCCAGCGTCAGCCGCCCGCCGGTGCCAATGCCTGTGCCGGTGCTCGTGGATAAGAAACCGGAGACCGTTCCACCCGTTGAAATCGTGATTCC
>JAYTWC010000187.1:0-4010 GCA_043743635.1 Verrucomicrobiota bacterium
AGCCGCGCCTGCACCACGCCGCTGAAAAGATGCGACGTTCCTTGTAAAAACGCCGCGTAGAAATTCGCCCCCATGCCCTCTGCACGCCCAAAAATCACGTCGATCGTGAACTGCTCGAACGTGTTAACTTTTTTCTGAAGCCAGGACGACATGCGTGGGATTTGAAGGATTGACGCTACCTTTCGAGTACGGTGTTTTATCAGGTTCTATCAAGCCGATTGCCACGCCATGCAACTCAATCTACTCAAGTCGAAGATTCATCGCGCTGAAGTGACCGATCTCAGCCTCAATTACGAAGGCAGCCTCGCCATCGATGCCGAGTTCATGGAGCTGGTTGGTCTGCGCCAGTACGAACGCATCCTGATCGGCAACATGGCCAATGGCGAACGCTTCGAAACCTACGCCATCGCCGCACCCGCCGGCTCGAAAACGATTTCGCTCAACGGGGCCACCGCCATGCTCGGCAAACGAGGCGACCTGCTCACGATCATGAATTTTGCCGTGGTCGACGAGAAAGAAGCCGTCAACTGGGAACCGCGCGTCCTCGTCCTCGGCGACGCCAATCGCAAAATCATCAAGGTCTCGAAGAAATAGACTGCGGTTTGGTTAATCTGGAACTCAGGAACGCTGGAAAAAACCAAGACAGGATGAGCAAAACAGACCGAATGGCTCGGTCTTCCCGTCATCCCGTCCATACCGTTTAGCAACAACGCCCGTCTCCGCATTCTGTCCTAAACAGTCCCTCCACTCCGACCTTCGTTCCAGAGTTCCAGATTAAATTTCTTCCTGCCTTCGTGTCTTACAAGCTCTTCATTCCCGGTCCCGTCGCCGTCTCCGAAAAGACCTACCGGGCCATGGCGCAACCGATGATTCCGCATCGGAGCCCGGAGTTCGTCGCGCTCTACCGCTCGATCCAGACAGGCCTGCAACCACTCTTCGGAACCAATGACCCCGTTTACCTCAGTACGAGCAGCTCCTGGGGCGTGATGGAGGCCTCCCTTCGCAACGTCACGAAAAAGAAAGTGCTCACGTGCATGAACGGCGCTTTCTCTGACAAATGGTTCGACGTCGCTCAACGCAACGGCCTCTCCGCCGAAGCGCTCCGCTTCGACTGGGGCAAACCCGTCGATCCCGACAAACTCCGCCGCGAACTCACCACCGGCCAATACGACGCCGTCACGCTCATCCACAACGAAACCTCGACCGGCACGATGAGCGATCTCCCCGCGCTCGCCACCGTGTTACGCGAATTCCCTGAAGTGATTTCCATCGTCGACGTCGTCAGCTCCCTCGGCGCACAACCGATCGAGAAGGACGAACTCGGCATCGACATCCTCATCACCGGTTCGCAAAAGGCCCTCGCCCTTCCCCCCGGCCTTTCAATTTTTTCTGTTTCAAAACGCGCTCTCGACCGCGCCGCAACCATCGCCCATCGCGGCTACTATTTCGATTTCCTCGATTTCCAGCGCAACCACGAGCTGGGCATGACGCCCACCACTCCAACCATCGCCCACATCTACGCGCTCCAGTCGAAACTCGAAGACATCGCTGCCGAGGGATTGGAGAACCGCTACGCCCGCCACGCCCGCCTCAACCAAACCGTCCGCACCTGGGGCCACGCCAACGGGTTCAGCCTGCTCCCCGAGGAACGCTTCGGTTCGCTCACGCTCAACTGCTTCAAAAACGACCGCGCCCTCGATCTCATTGCCCTCAACCAGATCCTAAAGACAAAGCACGCCCTCGTGATCGACGGCGGCTACGGCAAACTCAAAGGCCGAACCTTCCGCATCTCCAACATGGGCGACGAAACCGACCTGACGATCGCCAGCCTGCTCGGCGCGATCGACCAGTCCCTCGGCGAGATCTGCTAAAAGGTGGATCGCGACGTCCCCGGCGCGATGCGCCAGGTCGCGGGCCGTTTTGTGTCGAACTCGGACCAGCGCCCCGGGCCTGCCCGCTCAAAGCCCGCTTCGGCTCAACCGGCTATCAGAAAAACTCCAACCGGTTTGGTGAGCTTGCTTCGTTTGAAGGGAAAAATGAACAACAAAGGACGCATGGCGTCTTACTTAGCTCATGAATCGGAAATCAGCCTTTCTCGCCATTGCGATGGTTGCGTTTGTCTCATTTGCGTTCGGCGCCAACCGCCAAAAACCAAATGAAGCCGAGGTCGTAAAATTGCAGCCCTGCGTCGTCATGGCGAAGTCGCTTGCGAACGCCGATTTTTCATTCGTCGCAAAGTTCCGGTATCACCTGATCTGGGCCGGTATCAAAGAATTGGTTATCATCCGGGTCGGGAAAAACTCGGACGCGAAGAAAGCCGGTTTGGCGGTCGGTGAAAAAATCATCCAGATTCGAGAGGTAAAAGTGGAGGGCATGGGACTGAAAGAGCTCCAAAGGGAATTCGAGATGAAGACCGAAACCGGAAAGGTACAACTTGTCATTCAGGCCAAAGATTCGACCAAGACCCGGATCGTTGAGTTGCAGTTCGGCGAACCAGCCATCCCGGAGCCGAACCAGCCAATAACCCCAACGCCCTTGTCCGCCGCGCCCACGACCGACGCCCCATCGCGGTGATGTTGCTCGAATGAAAAGCACCTTGCTGTTTTTTGTGGCAGCACTGGCGGCGCCGACCTTGCACGGTCAGTTCGTCGAGGAGCGTTCTCATCCGGAATTGCGCACTGCCATTTTGCGGGAATTCGTGTTCGTACCGAAGCCAAAGCCAGTCGATTCGGAAAACGCACCCACCGCAGAAACGACACCTTCCGCTGCCGACCCAGATGTTATCGTCCTGGATAAGATGGTGGTTTACGACCATGTTTTATACCGAAACCTCAAAACGGATATGGCAAAGGCCCGACCGCTTGCAGCCCAAAGCCACAGCAAATTCGGAACCGGCATCCACGAAAAGGATTTTGGCAGGATCAGGGCTTACAGTGTTACCATTCTATTTATCCCAATTTTAGTCGGCGCCTCTTGGTAGCGAATCGGCCGCGGCCGAACCACCGCGCACAAATAACTTTGGCGTAATCATTCTCAATTTTGGTCGGGAAACTTCGTTTGTTTCCCGCGAGCACGAACGACCTGATCGGTCTGAGACCAGGGCACTGCGGCTACTATTTCGATCTCCTCGAATCCCAGCGCAATCACGAGCTGGATAACTCCCACAAAAGTCAGGGAGATGTCTGAGCCTCGCCCAAGAAGAGCAACCCATTGGGCAAAGTCAGACGCCAATTGATAGGATCATGTTGGCCTTCGACTTCTTCCAATCGCAGCTCGTACCCCTGGCTGCGGAGGAGCCGTTCAAACGCCCTCGCCTTCTCGATGATCGTTGGTTCGTCGCGCCCGACGCTAATGAAAATGCGTGTCTTAGGTTTACCCGATTTGATGTACTCTTGCGCGATCCACGGAACAGATTCTTCAAGAACCACGCTTTTGGGCTGCCACCACAATGACGGTGATTGGGCCAAAACAGCTCCGAAGCGTTCAGGGTGACTGCGCGCAACAAAAGCAGCCTCAAGCGCGCCAAGACTAAATCCTCCGATTATGGTCTTTCTTGGATCGTGACTGACCGGATAGTGAGCTTGTACCCATGGCACCAGTTCCGAGCTCACAAACTCCGTGAACTTGGGATCGCACTGCAACTCGCCATCTCGATCCTCACCTGGGAGCGAACTAATAAGGATCGCAATCAGAGGTTTTATTTTCCGTTCTCCGACTAGATTGTCCAGGACGTCGGCGATATGCATGTCGTCTAAATAGGAGTCGCCGTCAAAAAGGTACACGCTTCCGACGGGCTCGTTATCCGTGTCTTTGAATCGTGGGCGACAAATCTGAACCTTCCGCTTGGTCCCCAAAATGCGACTTGGAACTTCAAGTGTTTCGATCGTACCCGTTTGAATGCCTGGATGACGCCGCAACCACGGCTCCGGTGCGACATTTGACGTTTCGAAGATTGAAAAAGGTTCGGCACCAGATGGAGGCTGTGTTGGGTCGTACTCTGAACGACGAAG
>JAYTWC010000188.1:0-1856 GCA_043743635.1 Verrucomicrobiota bacterium
TGTGGGCGGACAGAACCAAGACCTTGGTTTCAGGTGCGAGCTGCATGATCTGTCGGGTGGCTTCGAAGCCGTTCAACACCGGCATGGCGATATCCATGATGACCACAGCTGGCCGCAGCTTCCGGACGAGGTCCACCGCTTCACGACCGGACGAGGCTTCGCCAACGACTTCGAATTCGCCGCTCAGCGCGAGCAGGGTTCGTAATCCTTCGCAAACGATCGCGTGGTCATCGGCGATTAAAACAGTGATGTTTTTCATAAAGAAGTCTTCGGACGTCGTTGTGGGTTTTTGATAGATCGGTTTACGACGTGCGTAAACGGGACACGTACACAGATGGAGGTGCCTTTGCGTGGTGCAGATTTGACGCTGAGCTGGCCACCCGCTCCCGTTGCGCGCTCTCGCATACTGACAAGACCCAAACCACGTAGCGATTTCCGTTTGGTGGGGTGGTGTTCCGTGTCGAAGCCAACCCCATCGTCGGTGATCGCCAGTTCAACGAAGGCGCCTGGCTGGGTGAGGTGCACTGTCACATGGCGTGCGCGGGCATGCTGTTCCACGTTGCGCAGGGCTTCTTGAGTGATGCGGTAAAAGAGCAGCTCAGTTTCGGGCGGCAACCGCGCGGGCAATTGCACGCAGGTAAGTTTGAGCGAGATGCCGGTTCGTTTAGCGAACTTATCGCCATCGCTTTTTAAGACGGCGACCAGCCCCAGCTCACCCAATACGCCGGGTCGCAGATTGCGCGAGATACGCTCCACTTCCTGCGCAGCCTGCCCAACCATGTCGCGGAGCTTAACCACCTCTTGCAGGGCTGGTCCGTTGCGCGTTAAAAGTCCGCCCACCAGCACCTGGCAGCGAACAAGAACAGCGCAGAGCAGCTGGGTGATGTGGTCGTGCAGTTCGAGGGCCAGACCCCCGCGCTCGGATTCACTTGCCTGAACCAAACGATTGGATAAACCCCGCAAGAGTTCTTCGTTCCGGCGAGTTTCCGTCATATCGGTGACCACCATCCCAATCGTGATATTGCCGGAACCATCGTTGTCCATTTCACGCACGGAGATTTGCACCGGCAGACGAGAACCATCTCCAACCAGTAACATCATCTGCATCTTGGAGCCGGAACGGGCGGCTTTTTTCATATGGGGCCGCAGCGTGGCCGCATCATCGACGGAAAGAAAGCGACGAAAGGAACTGCCCGCCACCTGTTCCAGCGGGCACTTGACCATGCGTGCAAAGCATGCGTTGGCATAAAGAATCATTTTGTTCGAGGTGAGGGTCAGCGCACCTTCATTCATGGACTCGATGAGCATCCGGTAGGAGGACTCAGCCCCTTTGAGCGTGAACACCTGGCGGCCCTGTTTGCCCGAGACGGCCACCGTATCCACCTCGCCAGTACGGATGGCGCGGAGTGCCTCCTCTGCCTCGACGAGGCGCGCGCGGAGTTCGGCGAGTTCGCGCGATGGCACGGTCAGAGGGCGTGTCTTATGACGTATCGTTTTCAATTGGCGATTGGAGTTTTACCGGTCAAGTCAAGTTCGGCGAAAAGTCCGGCTGTGTTTTGTAGATTGCCGATAAAACGGCGGACTGGCCGGGGAAATTCCTTGATGAGCGTCGGCGTTGCTACGATCTGATGCTCACGCGCGAGAACGGGCTGTTGATAAATGTCGATGACTTCGAGTGTGTAGTTGTCATTTAGTTCGGCTGCGCAAAGGGCACTGACTCTGAGGATAGCATGGCGTGAGCGCGCGGTGGCTCCGGTCACGAATAGTCGCAAAACGTATTTGCCCTTAGGGCGGACGGTTTTCTTAGCCGTCGGTTTCACGCGTTTTGGAGTGGTTTTCACGGACAGTTCGCTCGG
>JAYTWC010000189.1:0-2237 GCA_043743635.1 Verrucomicrobiota bacterium
GTGCTCGCGGCGCCGCCCGATCAACGGCCTCAGCCGTTCGATGTGATTTTCGAAACACCCGCGCTCGAACCGGTCGAAGTGCAGGCGCGAGCGGCCGCCGTGGCGCTTCAGGCAATCCTCGATGAATATCGCGGCTTCATCGCTCAAGGCCAGGATCTCTGATGTCGCTCTTCCGATCCAGACGTTCCGCGCTGCCGGGCTTTAACCTTTCGCTAGGTTATACGGTTTTCTATCTCGGTCTCATTGTGCTCGTGCCGCTCGCGGCGGTGTTTATGCGCACAGCCGGGATGACTTGGGAACACTTTGTACAAGCGGTCGCTTCACCGCGTGTGATGGCTGCCTATCGCATCACCTTTGGCGCCTCGTTTATCGCAGCGCTGATCAACTTGGTGTTCGGGCTTTTACTCGCCTGGGTGCTGGTTCGGTATCCCTTCCCCGGTAGGAAAGTGATCGACGCGCTCGTGGACTTGCCGTTCGCGCTGCCGACTGCGGTCGCCGGTATTGCCCTCACCGCGATTTATTCGAAGAACGGTTGGATAGGACAGTACCTTGAGCCGCTTGGCATTCATGTGGCCTTCACGGAGCTTGGCGTGTTGATGGCGTTGACGTTTATTGGGCTACCGTTCGTGGTGCGTACGTTGCAACCGGTGATCGAAGAGCTTGAGCCCGAGTTGGAAGAGGCCTCGACGACGCTGGGCGCGAACCGCTGGCAGACGATCACACGTGTGATTTTGCCAGAACTCGTGCCGGCACTGTTGACGGGTTTCGCGCTTTCGTTCGCCCGTGCGCTTGGGGAGTACGGATCGGTTGTGTTTATCTCGGGCAATATGCCGATGCGCACTGAAATCGTGCCGTTGCTCATCATCACCAAACTTGAGCAATACGATTACCGCGGCGCCACGGCCATCGCGGTGGTCATGCTCGTTTCTTCGTTTGTTCTGCTGCTCGTCATTAACCTGCTTCAGAAATGGAGCCGTCGTTACCACCGGATATGAGTACGCAATATTATCAAAGGGTAGGGCGCATTATCCTTAATGCGCCGCTTGGACTGCAAAGTGTCTTCAGACTCGCTCTCGGCGGGTTAGGGATAACCCGCCCTACCTCGGCGCTTACACCTCTTTTCCCCCGGATCTGATCATGGCTTCAACCATTTCCAATCTCCAGCGTCATCGCCCTCCGGCGACTTCGCAGCCGAAGGTCACGCAAGATCCGGTCTGGGTGCGCTGGCTGCTCACGACGATCGCGTTGTTGTTCGTGGCTTTCTTTCTCGTGCTGCCGTTGGCCTCAGTGTTTGCCGAGGCGTTTCGCCGTGGGATCAAAGCCTATTTCGCGGCGTTCAATGACCCCGATGCGCTCTCGGCGATTCGCCTCACGTTGCTTGCCGCAGCGGTCTCGGTGCCGGCGAATCTCGTTTTCGGCGTGGCTGCGGCCTGGGCGATTACGAAGTTTAATTTTCCCGGGAAAAGCCTGCTTATCACGCTCATCGATCTGCCCTTCGCGGTTTCACCGGTAATCTCCGGCCTCATCTACGTGCTGGTTTTTGGTTTACAGGGTTGGTTCGGCCCATGGCTATCCGATCACAACATCAGCATTATCTTCGCTACGCCCGGCATCATTCTGGCGACCACGTTTGTCACCTTCCCGTTTGTGGCGCGTGAAATCATCCCGCTCATGCAGTCGCAGGGCACCGATGAGGAGTACGCTGCGATCACACTTGGTGCGAGCGGCTGGCAAACCTTCTGGCGCGTGACGTTGCCGAATATTAAATGGGGCCTTTTCTACGGCGTCATCCTGTGCAACGCCCGCGCGATGGGCGAATTCGGCGCGGTCTCCGTTGTGAGTGGTCACATCCGCGGCGAGACCAACACCATCCCGCTACACGTCGAGATTCTCTACAACGAATACAACTTTGTCGGTGCGTTCGCCATGGCTTCGCTCCTCGCGATCCTGGCGATCATCACGCTCGTTTTGAAAAGCTTCATCGAATGGAAATTCCAGCAAGGACGCGCCGAGGCGTGATCGTACAACCATGAGTATTATCGCCACCGGCATCACCAAAACTTTCGGAGCCTTCAAGGCGCTTAACAACGTCGATCTCGTTGTGCCGAGCGGGAAACTCGTCGCCTTGCTGGGACCGTCTGGTTCGGGCAAGACCACACTGTTGCGCATCATCGCCGGTCTCGAGCATGCCGACGAAGGCAGTGGCCGGATTGAGTTTCACGGTGAAGACGTGAGCA
>JAYTWC010000190.1:0-2958 GCA_043743635.1 Verrucomicrobiota bacterium
CTCGCCGTCAGTGCGCCCTTCGACGAATTGCAGGAAAGCTACGCCGAGTGGTTAGTGACAGCACCGACCGGCGGGCTACCGGAGAAATTTGTCGAACCCTTCGTGCTCAACCACGAGGGCGGCCCGAAACAGGCGCGAGTGTGTGTCAGCTGCGAGAACAACGACGAAGCCCTGCAATCGTTCGCCTCCGCGTACCGCGCTGAGGTGAAAAGCCGCTCGCTCAACCTCGATGAGATGTTCCCGCACATCCTGAAACTGCGCAACGGGAGGAAAGCGCCATGAGCCCGCAGCCCTACCTGAAACTCGCGCTGCGCTGGCGCATGCTTTGGGGCTTATTGTATCCGATGCAGGCGCAATGGCTAATGTACGTCACGAAACACGATGGCGTGCACTTCATCGCAGGGCATTTGATGTTCCCGTTCGCGATCGGGCTGGCGCTTAATCTGACCATTTTGGATGCCCTGCATCGTTCTTTCAGTTTTCTATTACCCGGGTCCCGACGCCTTTTTCTTAAGTCCTCGGTAGTCGTTTTCACCTTGGCGGCCGGACCATCGATTTGGCTGGCCCATTGGCGCAGTCCTGAGTTTCCGCTCCTGGCAACGGTGGGCGTAGTTTTTGCCAGCATGACGGTGGCTGTGCTCTGGGGACCATCTTACAAATGCTTCGGATCGCACCGGCTGGCCTTGGGGTGGTATTTTTTTGCCGCACTCTGTGCTTGGCGGTATGAAGAAGTTAAGGCGATCACGCAATTCTGTCCGTGGTTAGTGGCAGGAGTATCGTTGGTGCTGGCTGGGCTTGGATTTAAGCTCGGTTTCAGTCGCGAGCGTCTTCGCGCTCGTGCGATGGAATATTGTATTGCTCCATCGAATGCCGTTTTTAACGGCAAGCAGATGCAGTATGTTCAAGCGCTCCGTCGCGCAAATTCACAAAGCTTTGGCCGCGATTGGGAGCGTGCGCCGATTGGTGATTCTGCGCGTGCCTGGATGGCTGCGCTCCGATTTGAAACATTGGGAGCGATCAGAAGGCCGTGGCTTTGGGGTCTTACTGTTTTCGGTTTTATGGTGGCGATGTTCTTGTTTGTCCCATTCATGGCGGTTGAGTTTCAGGCGCACGGCAGGCCAACGTTGGAAGCTGTCTTCAAGGCAGTGCATGCCTCGCTCTTTGGTGAACCCAGCCCTTTCCCTGTGGTTATTATGCTTCCGATGTTTTATTTGCTCTTGTCGGTTACCGTGAATTTTCCAACCCCGATGAAACTCTATCCTGCCTCGCGTCGACGCATGGTGGATCTGACCTTGTTAATTGCGTTGAGGCAGTTTGTGCTGGCGGGGTTAGTTATGGTTGCAGCATCGGTTGGTTTGGCTTGGGTGGTGTGTTGGTTGGTAGACAAGCCTTTTGTTTTTTCACGGGTGCCAATCTTTTCGTTTCCTTTTGCCGCGTTGCCAGCGATACCGCTTTTACTTTTGGGGTTGCTGAAGAGTAAGCGTGGAGGCGCTACACCGAACGCAGGTGTTCTGGCCATCATATTGGTTTCATGTTTTGGCCTGATCATTGTGGTCTGCCTTGTCTTTAATTGGGTCTTCACGCCGATTGGCTTGGCGTTTGTCGTGCTGGGCACGCTGGTGAATACCTTGCTTTTTGTCCGAGGCGTCAAAAAGTTCTACCTGCACAGCGACTTGATCGGACGGGCGAATGCCTGAAACTTAATTGCAAAACTAAAACCTCCGCTTAGAAACAAGTATTCAAATTGTAACGATGGCGGGCTTGTGAAACCGCTGTGCTTTCAACCTTCTCTTTTATCCCATGAAAATCAGAATCCTGTCAGTGGCTTTGCTCGCACTCGGCACGGCTTTCGCCGCCGAAACTGCTCCCTTGCAACTCAAGGGCGTCCTCAACACCGGTAAGGAAAAACTCTTTGGCCTGTCGACTTTGACCGGCGACAGCAGCGCGTGGGTGCCGCTCGGAAAAGGGTTTCAGGGTTACACGTTGAAGTCTTATGACGATGCGAAGGCGTTGCTCATGTTTGAGCGTGATGGGAAAAGCTACGAACTGGCACTCGCCACGGCTACGATCACGTCAGCGGATGGGGTCAAAGGGACGCCCGCCACGGTGTCCGATGCGGCCGCAGTGATTAACCGGATGCATTTTGATGAGATGATTGAGAAGACGATGGAGGGTCAGAAGAAGGCCATGGCAGGGATGTCGCAAAAATTGGCCAAGCAGATGGGCGCTGCTGTTGATCCCAAGGACTTTGAGGCCCATCAGGCCAAAGTTATGGACGCTATGATGGAAGCGATGAACATTCCGCAAATGAAGAAGGATATGACCCAGATTTATGCCGACACCTTTTCAAAGGAGGAATTGGCGGCGATGGGTGATTTTTATGAAACTCCTGCCGGTCAGGCCTTGATCGACAGGCAGCCGGTAGTTCAGGAAAAACTTCAGGCGCTCATGATGCCGCGCATCATGTCAGCCATGCCCAAAATTCAGCAATTGAGCATGGAGTTCGGCAAGCAACAGAAAGCCAAGGCTGACGCTGCGGCGGCCGCGGCAAAAGCGGTTGAACCAGCGGTTGCCCCAACAACTCAATAACCGAACATCGAGCGCGCTTTTAAAACAAAGCTCCGGCTTTCATGCCGGAGCTTTGTTGCGTTACCCTATTTGGTTTCGATGGCTGGTTCGGGAGCGGTGAAAGTGTTTGGCGCGAGCGTGGCCGCGGGCTTGCGGCTTTTTTGCGTCGTTACGATGACGACGGCGGCAATGATGATGGCGGCGGCGACCAAGACCCGGGTTGTGATCGGTTCGTCGAGGATTAACCAGCCGAGAAACACGGCCACGACCGGATTCACATAGGCGTAGGTTGAGACGCGCGCGGGCGTGGTGTGCTTCATTAACCAGACGAAAGTGGAAAACCCCACGAGTGATCCGATGAAAGCGAGGTAGAAAAATGCACCGATGGAG
>JAYTWC010000191.1:0-3119 GCA_043743635.1 Verrucomicrobiota bacterium
TTGGATTTAAAACCGATCCGTCGGGATCGCCAGGGCGAGCCAGCAGACTCTGTTTTTGCAGCGATGAACGGCGTGGTTCGTTACATCGGCCGCGCTCCGGGAAACAGTAATTATGGACGCTATATTGTGTTGGAGCATCCGGACATGGAGCCGGCGGTTTATACGCTTTATGCGCATTTGGCGGGGATCGCGCCGGACCTTGAAACGGGCCACACGATTACGAAAGGGCAGGTGCTTGGTTTGATGGGCCGTAGCTCGAGCGAGCAGGCGATTCCGAAGCAGCGGGCGCATCTGCATTTTGAAATGGGGGTGCTGTTGTCGCGCGATTTTCAGAGTTGGTTTGATTGGAAAAAGTTCGGCGGACAGAACCATCAAGGCATCTACAATGGCATGAATTTGCTGGGCTTTGACCCGTTGGATTTCTTCAACGAGTTTCGGGCGCGTCGTGTGGATACGTTTCGTGCGTATTTCGCACGCATGCAGACGGCGGTGCGGTTGCGGATCGCGACGCGGCGAATCCCGGATTATGCAACGCGTTATCCTTCGCTTTTGACCAAACCGTTGCCAACGGACGGGCTGGTTGGCGGTTGGGAGTTGTGCGTCAACGAAATGGGACTGCCGTTTTCATTGACGCCGTTGACCCCGATGGAGGCGATGAGCATGGCACCGGATGAGGTGCGGGTGCTTGGGGTCGACGAGGCGCTGCTTAAACGGCACCGTTGCAAGTCACTCGTGTTTTCCAAGCGTGGTGCCTGGGTGATTGGTCGCGATCTCCAGGAAGTGCTGCAACTCTTGTTCGGGCTGCGGTGAGCGCGAGCCAGATCAAGGCCCTTTGAGCAGCACACCGGTGGTCCAAACGGTGGTTTTAGCGATGGAAAAGATTGTTTCGACGAGTTCGGGAATGTCGAAGAGCAGGTCGATGCCGCCGGTCTTGAAAATTACCCAAATCGGATGGGACGGAGCGGAGAGGTGCATCTTGGTCTCGGCGATGAATTTTTCATCGGCTGATTGAACGGCTTGGGCGACACGGCTGGCTAGATGCACGGCGGCAACAAAGGGGGCGAGGCGCGGCTCTTTAATGTTTTGTGGGTTGCTGTGGTGGAGTGCCGTGGCTCGCTGCAGCGGTGTGGCTCCGCCTACGCGGAGGAGGAGATCGCCGGCTTCCGCGTGGGCCAAGCCGAAGATTTCAATTTCAGATTTGGTGATTGATATTTGTTCGGCCTGAGTGAGGGCCAAAGCTGCGGCATAGAGGGCGGGCTCGGTTGTGGCGAAAAACCATTTGCCGATGTCGTGGATTGCACCCGCAGCGGAAAGTTTGTGCGGATCGTCTAGATCGAGCAGGCGGCCGATTTCGAAGGACAGCAGTGAAACGGCTACGGTGTGTTCGAGGAGCGGGCGCAGATCGAGGGGTGAGGGCGTTTTGCCGGCGGCGGCGATGCGACCGGCGGCGGCGATCGAAATGGCTTTGGCGGTGCCTTGGTAGCTGATGGCGTTGCGGACATTTTCTTCGGTTGAAGCATCTTGGCCCGCAAAACCAAGTTGGGCCGAAATACGCAGGTAAATCGCGTCAAAGCCAGGCCGATCGGTGATGGCGTGCACGGTGTCGTCGACGGGCATGTGGTCGACTTGCTCCAAGAGTTTGATCGCATTGAAAAACGCAGCGAGCGGTTCAAGGGCGATGGCCGACTCGGCGAGTTTTTCCAGATCGCCTGGGTTGAAGAGGCGCGCACCACGCAGACGGTTGAAGTGACGACCGAAATTCCAGATCGGTTGTGCGGCCATCTTGCGAAGGAAGACCGCTTCGGTGCTGGAGGGTGGTTCGAAAAAGAGCGGTGCGGGCCCGTCTTGTGTACGTCTTGTGGTTACGGGTGTGCTGCTGATAGCGTCGCCCAGACCGACGCAGTTCATGGCTCGCTGGCGAACGAGGCCAACGATGACTTCCATCGTGCTCAGGCAACGATCGATCGTGGTGTGGTTTCGATTGGCGATCGCGTCTTCGATTGAACTGATGAGAGTTTTGAATAGCGGGCTGCCCAGTTGAACGCTTTCAGCTTTTATGTTGGTAATGACAGACAGGAGTTTGGCTCCGGGCGAGGGTTGCAGGCGTCGGGCTTCCATTACGCTTCGGCCAAGACTGGACGCGGCAGTATTCAATAAATAACTATAATCGGCTGCGTCGATTTTCAGGCGTGCGCAGGCGACCTCGGGCGATTCCATGAGGCGGGAGGCCCAACCCGTTTTTACGGCCTTGGCAATTTCGGCGAGGACCGCTTGGGCGTTGTAGGGTTTGACCAACATGCCTTGAATGCCGAGTTCGACATATTTCAACAGCGAGCTGCGTTCGGTGTGTGCGGTGTAAACAATAACCGGAAGCGTTTGATAAATTGGGTCTTTCCGAAGGTCGCGGAGGAACTCCCAGCCCCACTCGTTTTTTAGCTGATTATCGAGAATGATCAGGTCGACGATGACGGAATGCCGGAGCTGGGTCCACGCCTGCTCGATCGTTGCGGTGGTCAACGCTTCATGGCCCGCATTCGAGAGGATTTTCGCCAGAATTCTTTGGGACAACTTGTCGTCTTCGATGATAAGAACGGTTGCCATGGGTGAGGAGCGATGATGCTGCGGAATATACGCTTTCGAGTCGAGCTGAGGTTTATCGTACGGGTTGGCTGTGAGTTGTGGATGATTTCAACGCAACCAGCGTTATATCGGCAAGACTGGGGTTTTCTGAGGTATTTCGTTGGTAAATAGGGAGCAGGGCATCGTCTTGGGGTGGGCTAACTAAGAGGAGTCCCGGCTTGCGCTTCGGTGGGAGCTGCGCTCTTTGGGGCGGTGTCACGTTTACCGGTAATTTTGTGGTTTAGGCAAGATTTGCGACTGCGTGACAACGCGGCGCTCCAGGCGGCGTTGTCTGCGGGCGGACCGGTTGTTCCTGTCTACATCTTCGATGACGAAAGCGAAGCGCAATGGCAACTTGGTGGGGCTTCGCGATGGTGGCTCCATCAATCGCTGTTGGCGATCGACGCTTCGCTGCGCGAACGGGGCTCGCGTCTCGTGTTGGCGCGGGGCGATTCGCTGGCGGTGCTGGGTGGCCTCGTTAAAGCGAGCGGGGCGGGTGC
>JAYTWC010000192.1:0-5098 GCA_043743635.1 Verrucomicrobiota bacterium
CCACCTCCGGCCAAGCCGTAAAGGTCAAAGACGTCCTTGCCCGCTACAATCTGACCGAACTCATCTAGTTCCCCTTTCAGCTTTCTTAGTTACTCGCCCCATGAGCAAAACCTCCTACTCCACACGTTTCAGTTATGCCCTGCCTGACATTGGAGGACAGCTCCTGTTCTGCTGGATCATGTGGTACCAGGCCTATTTCCTCACCGACGTCTACGGGATTTCGGCAGCGTCCGTGGGTACGATCCTTTTTATCGCACGCTGGGTAGATGCCATCGACGCTCCGATCTGGGGTATCATCTTTGAGAAAACTAACAGTCGCTGGGGGAAAAGCCGCCCTTGGTTCCTCTGGCTCTCTCTGCCCTTCGCGGTCTTTGGCGTGCTGACATTTCTCAGCCCCGATCTAAGTCATACCGCCAAGGTCTGGTACGCGGCGATCACCTACATCGCCTGCAACGTCATCTACACCGGTATCAACACCCCAGTCACCTCGATCCTTTCTGCGCTGACACCCGATCCCCATGAACGCGTCACACTCACGACATTTCGTATGTTCGGCTCAAAGCTTGGCGTGCTGATCGTCAATCTCACCGGCCTCGATCTCGTCCACCGCCTCGGCAATGGCGACGACCGCAAAGGCTTTCTCATCGTCATTCCGATTTTCGCTATCATCTCACTCTGCCTGTTTCTTTTGGCCTTCCGCAACCTCAAGGAAACGATTCCGGTTTCAACCAAACCTCAGCCCATCCTCGGCACGTTCGGTGCAATCAAAGGTAACTGGCCGTGGATCATTATTTTCATCAGCGGCTTCCTGTTCTGGATGGGCTTTATCTCGCGCGTCACGGTTACGCCGCACTTTTTCAAGTACGTGCTCCATCGCGAGGACCTGATCAAAACCGCCAACACCCTCGATTTCGCCTCGCTGGCAACAGCATTCCTACTTCCTTGGTTCTGCCGTAAAATATCCAAAGGCACCGTGTGGGCACTGGGCTTGTTCGGCATGGCCTTGGGTCAAATCGTCGTGTACCTTGGCGTAGGTTATGGGAATTCCATTCCACTCATCATGGCGGGTTGGACCATCGGCTTTCTGGCCTCCGGTGTCGCGATGGCCATGCCATTTGCCGTGCTTTCGGACAGTGTCGATTACGGTGAGTGGAAAACCGGAATTCGCGCGGCCGGATTACTCACCGCCGTCGGTGCCGCATTCTGTCTCAAAGCCGGAGCTGGTCTCGGTGGAGCTCTGCCGATGTGGGTCCTCTCAGGCTGCGGCTATGCACCCAATGTCGAACAAACCGCCTCCTCACTTCGCGGTATTGAATTCGGCATCATCTGGCTGCCAATCATCTGTTTTGTAGTCGGTATGATTCCGGTCCTTTTCTACAAACGCTTCGAAGTACTCGAACCGCAGATTCAGGCTGACTTAAAACTGCGTCGAGAAACCCAGCCTTGATTTATTCCGGCCATGTTCACCGTCGAAAGCCACAGCAGTCAGGTTATTCTCAAGAGCAACGACCGCCTTATCCGCATCGCCTTTTGCTCGCCATCAATCGCACGTATCACCGTCACCGAGGGCAAACCGTTCGCTGAGACTCCCAGCCTGATCATCCAGCACCGCAACGCGTTCACGACCTTTCAATTCTCCGAAGGACCAACAACCTTCACCATCTCTACCTCTGCGCTTAAACTGGTCATCGCCAAGACCACGGGCGCGATCAGCACCTTCGATTCGGCCGACAACCTCCTCCTACGCGAACCAGAGCGTGGAGGCAAATGGCTTACACCAAAGGATGTCTTCAAAAACATCTATAGGCAGGACGTCAAAGCCGCCACTGGTCAGAGCATCGATGGCGCCCGCGCCTCAGCCTCCGACTGCGAACGTGTGTTCGACCGCAAGGCCTTCGAGGCAAAACTGGAATTCGTCTTCAGCGAGAACGAAGCGCTCTTCGGCCTTGGTTCGCACGAGGAAGGTTACGGCAACCTTCGCGGGAAATCCCGTGAGCTCTACCAGCAAAACATGAAAGCCGTCGTGCCCTACTTCGTTTCCACGAAGGGCTATGGTTTGTTGCTGGATTGTGGTTCGCTCATGACGTTCCATGACGACGCTTTCGGCTCCTACCTATGGGCCGACGTGGTTGACGAGTTGGATTATTACATCATCCGCGGCGAAAACTTCGACGCCGTCACCCGTGGATATCACGAACTCACCGGCAAACCGCCCATGCTCCCCAAGTGGGCTTTCGGCTACGTCCAATCGAAAGAACGCTACGTCAACGCCCGCGAGATGATCGACATCGTGCGCGAATATCGCCGCCGCCAGATCCCGCTCGATTGCATCGTGCTCGACTGGAAATCCTGGCCCAAAGGCGATGGTTGGGGCCAAAAGTCCTTTGACACCGAACGCTTCCCTACCCCCAAAGCTTTCACCGAAGAACTTCACAAGCTCGGCGCCAAGCTCATGATTTCGATCTGGCCGATCATGACCGGCGACTGCCCGAACCAAGTCGAATTGCGCGACCGCGGCCTGATGCTCGGCAACCAGTCCACCTACAACGCGTTTTCCGAAGACGCCCGCCGCATCTACTGGGATCAGGCCAATCGCGGCCTCTTCGCCAACGGCATCGACGCTTGGTGGTGCGACTGCACCGAGCCCTTCGAAGCCGACTGGTCTGGTGCCGTGAAGCCCGATGTTCACGCCCGACTCGCGATCAACACCGAACAATCGAAAAGGTACATCGACGTCGGCCAGATCAACAGCTACTCGCTCCTCCATTCGCAAGGCATCTACGAAGGCCAGCGCCGGGCGACCAACACGAAACGCGTCATCAACCTCACCCGTTCTTCCTACGCCGGCCAGCACCGCTACGGCACGGTCACTTGGTCGGGCGATATCTGTGCGACCTGGGAAACGCTCCGCCGATCTATACCCGAAGGACTAAATTTCTGTGCCACCGGCGAACCGTACTGGACGGTTGATATCGGCGGCTTCTTCATCGCCAACGATCCCAAGCTCTGGTTCTGGCGCGGCGATTACAACGCCGGTTGTCGCGCCCTCACGCCGATGACCGCGCTCGAACCCGACCCAAAGGACACCGGCTGCACCGACCTCGGCTTCTGGGAGCTTTATACTCGCTGGGTGCAATACGGCGCGTTTCTCCCGATGTTTCGCTCCCACGGTACAGACGCCTCCCGCGAAATCTGGCGTTTCGGCGAAGCCGGCACGCCCTTCTACGACGCCATCGCAAAGTATATCCGCCTGCGGTATCAACTTATCCCCTACATTTACTCACTCGCGGCACAGGTCACACTCAACAGCACTACACTGCTACGCGCCGTCGCGCTTGATTTTCCAAACGATCCCGCCACGCACGACCTCACCGACCAATTCCTCTTTGGCCCTAGCCTGATGGTCTGCCCCGTGACGCAGCCGATGTACTACGGACAAGATTCATCGCGACTAACCGCCACCGCCAAAGATCGCACCGTCTATCTGCCCGCAGGCAAACGCTGGTACGATTTCTGGACGAACAATGTCTACGACGGTGGCCAGACCATTTCCGCCGCCGCGCCACTCGAAACCATTCCGCTTTTTATCCCTGTCGGCTCCATCATCCCGCTCTCGCCCGAACCACAGCAATTTGTCGACGAGAAACCCGACGCACCTTACGAGATCAGGATTTATAGCGGTGCCGATGGTTTCTTCGATTTATACGAAGACGCCGGTGATGGCTACGCTTACGAACATGGCGCCTTTTCACTGGTTCGAATCACTTGGAATGACCTCCGCCGGGAACTCACCCTCTCCGCTCGCAAAGGCGATTTCCCCAAACAAACAGTTCGTCGCGAATATCGTCTAAAACTCATCACCGATTCCCATTCAGTTACCCAGTGCATCAATTATACAGGGAATTCCACGACGATATCTTTCTAAATCACCACCCAAAACAGAAAATATTTGCGGCATCTTGTTACTTTAGCTCTTTATTATCGTCTCGGTTGAGGTAAACAAAAAGGCGTCACAATTCGTTATATGGGAGTTATGCATCATATCCGTCGTTTCATTTACTGCGTAGCCATGAGTCTCGCAGTTTTTTTCCCAAGAGCTGCCGGTCAAACAGCCCTTCCATCCCCTACGGTGGTCTCAACGGAAGAAGCGCCCAAACGCTTTTTCAATTTCTTTGTACCTGCTCGGACTGAAATCACGGCGCTTTCTCCTGACGGAAAATATTTGGCCTATACCTTGCGAGAGGAAGAAAAACTTTCGGTCGTGATCGTCGAGATAGATAATCCAACCAAGGCCAAAACCAAAGTAGCTGTCATTTCTGACGAGCAAGCCACGCCAATGGCTAAATTGAAGGACAAAGAAAAAACGCCCGCGCAAATCCGCTGGATGGGCTGGGTCACGCCCACGCGCCTGGTCGTCGAGACGAACCGCGTTTGCCCGGTGACGTTCGGCGGCCCTAATATTACCGGTGCGACAAACGCCGATTCAGGCGCCAGTTTCGTGGCCGCTGCCACCGTCGCCGTTGCAGATGATCCACTTTTCATCAACATGGTAGGCGAGATTTGGGCCTTTGACGCTGATGGCCAAAACGCCCGCTCCTTACTTACCCCAAAAGACATTCCTGAAGGCATCCCGTTTCTGTCAGGCAAACAGCGCCAACTCGCCCGAGCACCCCACATTGTGGATTACGCCGGAGATGACCCTGACTGCATCATCGTACAAGCGGACGGTATTGTTCGGCCCAACTCACTTCGACGAGTCGAGCGCTTCAAGCTCAACGTTAACAGCGGCAAGCTCACCGAATTGGAAGACTACACCATTACCAGTCACCAAAACTATCTCTTTGACCGTGAAGGTAAACCCAGGATCGCGATTCCAACCAGCGTGCATGATGCCTTCCCCCATGTGATGACCTATGACAGCGGCACCACGTTCAACCGCTGGAAACCTCTCGACCAGTTAGCCGCAACTACCGGCCGAGCGGCGTTTTCCGTTTCGCCTAAAAACTTTTTCGGCGAACGCTCGGTCCCGCTCGGCTTCGACTATGATTCGAACCTGCTCTATTTCGCATCGAATACCGGCCGCGACACGTTTGGTCTC
>JAYTWC010000193.1:0-3763 GCA_043743635.1 Verrucomicrobiota bacterium
AAAATGGAGACCATCATTTTCTCCGACGAACGGCCACCGCTCAACCTCTCGCTCACCCACCCCGGCTTACAGCTGCTCCAACGTCTGCGCGACGAGGCCCACCGCTTCGCCAACACCTACAGCGCCGACCTGCGCTCCAAGAAAATCCGCGAGTCCATCCTCGACGATTTTCACGGCCTCGGCGACGTCCGCCGCGCCGCGCTCATGAAGCACTTCGGAGATATCGACCGCCTTCGCGCTGCGACCAAGGAACAAATTGCCGCTGTCGAAGGCTTCGGCCCCAAGCTCACCGCCGAACTGTTTGCTTTCCTGAATTCAAGGTAGGACGCATTATCCCTAATGCGCCGGTTAAGCCTGATCCGGAGGCGGCGGATTACGGATAATCCGCCCTACCTCAACCGCACCAGCCTGTCCAACACCCACACCGGCAACGCCCATTTCATGAACAAAATCACCTTCGCATGTTTCGGTGCAGCGTAGTGCGTTTTCGGGTACTTGGCCGCCAACGCACGTTCCACCACGCGCGCGATATCATCAGGCCGACCCGCAATCCGATGCAGCTTGCGCGCGCCACCGCGGAAACTCTCCGCATACGCCGCATAAACGCCTGGATTTTCGATCACGTCCGTCGACGCCTTGTCGGCCGCCTCCACAAACCCTGTCATGATAAAACCGGGCCGCACCAATACAATGTCGATACCAAATGGTTTTAGTTCGCCGCGCAACCCATCCGAAAACGCCTCGACCGCGTGCTTCGTCGCATCGTAAACCGACGTCATCGGCCGCGCCACCTGACCCGCCACCGAACCAATATTTATAATCCGACCCGCGCCCTGCGCACGCATCACCGGCGTAACCAGCTGCGTCATGCCCAGGAGCGCAAAAACGTTCGTTTCGAAATTCCGCCGAACCGCCTCCAACGGCACTTGTTCAACCGGGCCTCGCTGACCAAAACCAGCGTTGTTCACCAACGCATCGATCCGCCCAAAGCGCGCCAGCGTCGCTTCAACCCAGCGCTTGCGATCCGCCTCGTTTGTCACATCACCCGTTAGCGCAAGCGTTTGTTTCCCGGTCGGATCAATCTCCGCACACAGCGCATTCAAACGTTCCGAACGCCGTGCCGTGAACGCAACCTTCGCACCCGCACGCACCAGCCTCCGCACCGTTGCCTCGCCGATGCCCGAAGAGGCGCCCGTGATCAGAATCGTTTTTCCAGACAACAAACTCATCACCTCAGATCAGCGGCTCACGACCAAAAGGCAATTTACTATCCATCTCGTCGTAGCCGGTACTCGCCATGAAATTTCGGCGAATTGTTTCAGTTTGAACCCAACCGCATTCCCGCCCACCCTGATCTATCCTGAGCAATGCGGTCGCTCTCATTTTGAATTGGTTCGTTTTACCTGTTATACTCATGCGTTTCCTTTTCTCCTTTGTGTTTGCGAGTATTTCACTGCTTCCTTTTGCCTCGGCTGGCATCATGGACATCGTCGCCCCCAAGTCGGACCTTCAGGTCGTCACCTACACCGAAATGACCCCGGACGGAGCACAACTTCGTCCCGTCACACCCCAAGACCCGGTTTACTGCATCGCGATCAACATCGGATTTCACGATTTTGGCGCCATCATCGCGGGTGAAAAGACGCCACCCGACAAAGACGCTCTCAAAATCATCAGCGCGGTACTACGCAAACAGGGATATCTGCCATGCAGCGAGGAGCATCCGCCCACCTTGCTTCTCGTGATAGGTTGGGGCACGCTCAATGCCTCACAGAATTCAAGCGATCCAGAATTTGGGCAGGCCATTACGTCAACGATCGAGGACCGGTTACGTTTTCTTGGCGCTTATAGACTCAATTCCAACCTGGTGTCCGAAAATTCCCATCAAGATGAATTTCTGCGGGCACAACCCGGACTAAAAGCAATGGACGCCGAGTCGGAAACCCTTCGCACCATCGCCAGCGACAGTCTTTTTGTTGCAGCGATCTCGGCCTACGATTTTCAGGCCACCAAACGCCAAGATAAAACGAAACTCTGGATGACCCGGATCGCCTGCCCCTCGAAAGGTTTTTGGCTGAAGGACGCCTTTCCATCGATGATCGCTATTGCCGGACCCAACATCGGCCGTGAAACGAAAAAACCCGTCTGCGTTGCCGCAAGCGATCGGTTTAAGGGCGAGGTAAAAATGGGTGATTCCAAAGTGGTTGAGTATCTCGACAACGAAAAAGCCCCATCGGCCGACGACAAGAAAAACCCTGAGAGTTCCAAGTGAGGCCGCCCTGGCGCCGCAATTTCGATCCTACGCTAATATTGCCCTCACTCGCGCGTATTCTCTGCATCTCCTTTTCATGAAGACCCAGCTGCTCATCCTATTGGCACTCGCTCCGCTCTCAATCTTCGCCGAGCCCACGCCCGTTTCCTCACAGATCAACGCCGCCACCGTTTACCGCGATCGCGCCGTCGTCACCCGCACCGGACATGTTGAACTCGCCGCCGGCGAAACTCAGCTTTCCTTTGAAAAACTTCCTGCGGCACTCGTCGAGCAATCGCTTCAAGTCTCCGGCCGCGGCACCGCCAGCGCCACGATTCTCGACGTCAGCACGCGGACCACCTTCGTCGAGGCCACGCCCGACGCCCGCATCAAGGCACTCGAAGACGACGTCAAAGGCATCGAGAAAAAGATGCGCCTCCTTAAAGACCGCGCCGCCATCCTTGAACAACAACGCGCGCTCATCGCCCGGATCGAATTCTCTGTCACCACCCCGCCCGGAAAAGAAAGTGCAACAACCACTCGCCCCTCCTACGACGAGTGGCAAAAACTTCTCGCATTCACCGACGACAACCGCAGCAAACTCATCGCCGAACAACAAGCGCTCGACCTCCAGAACGAAGAAATTACGAACAAGCTCGCCGCGCTCAACGCGCAACTCGATCTACTCCGTGGTCAAACCGGCAGCGGTCGCAGCTTCAAATCCGTCATCGTCCGCGTCGCCGCCGCGAAGGCCGGTTCACTCGATGTCTCGCTCGCCTACGCCGTGCCCGGCGCCTCGTGGACACCTTCGTACGACGCCCGCCTGCACACCGAAGAACGCGCCGTGGAGCTCACCTATTTCGGCATCGTCCGCCAGAACACCGGCGAAGATTGGAAAAACATCGCCCTCACGCTTTCCACCGCCCGCCCCAGCCTCGGCGGCGGCGCAGCCGAACTGAATCCGTGGATCGTGGATGTATTTCAACCACGTGTAGAACTTCCAGCTGCTTCTTACGGAGCAAAACGCGCTCGCGCCGAACTCCAGCCATTCAACGAGGCCGCGCCAGCTCCTATGCAAGCCCTCAAAGGCATGCTCGGCGATGAGGAAAAAGTCGCCACCATTGCCACCGCCGAAGTCGACACCTCCGCCACCAGCGCCTCCTTCAAAATCGCCTCTGCCGCAACGATCCTTAGCGACAATACGCCTCAGAAAGTCGGCATCACCAGCGCCAAGCTCGCCGCGAAGCTCCAATACCAATCCACCCCGCGCGCCCAAGAAACCGCCTTCCTCAGCGCCTACGTGAACAACACCACCGACTTCCCCTTCCTCGCTGGCAACATGAACACGTTTCTTGACGACACGTTCATTGCCGCCAGTTCGCTCAAGACCGTCATGACCGGCGAGAAATTCGAACTCGCACTCGGTGCCGACGAAAGCATCGCGATCAAACGCAAACTCGTAAACCGCTTCGCCGAAGACACCGGCCTCACCAGCAAAGGCCGCCGCGTGAC
>JAYTWC010000194.1:0-2673 GCA_043743635.1 Verrucomicrobiota bacterium
GGGCTGCGCGGGTTGACGCTTTTTGACGTAGTCGTAACGGGTTCAAAAATGGACCTGCACTCTGGTTTGCACGGTGGTGTATTAAGAAATCCAATACAAGCGCTGGCTGAACTTTGCGCCTCATTGCACACGCCGGACGGGCGTGTCAATGTGCCCGGTTTCTACGATGACGTGCTTGATGTTGAACCGTGGGAGCGCGCCGAACTTGCGAAACTCGGTCAGAGTGAGGAGCAGTACCGCGAGTTTCTGGGCATCCCGGCCTTTCATGCCGCGAAAGGCTACACGCCGTTTGAGGCCACCCGTTTCTTACCCACGCTGGAGTTCAATGGCATTGGCGGCGGCTACCAAGGCGAGGGGACGAAAACCGTTATCCCGAGCAAGGCATTCGTGAAGATCAGCTGCCGGCTCGTGCCGAACCAGAATCCAGATAAAATTCGCGATCTGCTTTACAAAACCATCCGCGAACGCATGCCGAAGGATGTCACGTTCGAACTCGTCGACCAGCACCAAGGAATGCCCTACGTTGCCGTGCCGCCGGATCGGTCGAACACGCCCAAGGATCAGTCGCCTGTACTCGCGCGGGCGTTCCGCGCGGCTGACGCTTCGATCACGGAGGTTTTTGGCAAGCAACCGTTGTATTTGCGCGAAGGTGGCAGTGTGCCGATCATCGCCGACATCAAGCGCGTCCTCGGTCTTGATTCCGTTTTGTTTGGCTTGTTTTTGCCGGAAGATAATTTGCACGCGCCCAATGAAAGCTTCGATCTGAATGTCATGGAGCGCGGGATACGTGCCTCGGAAAAAATTCTTGAGTCTGTCGCTCGCGGATAGCGCGTTTTGTCATCAATTTTGGGGACACATTTGGGTTTAACACCGGTGTGTTCTTCCTCGCTGTTTGAGCCGATAAGGACTTGGTTCAAAACACCCCAGAAAAACGATTTCATGAAATTTGCTTCCTCCAAGACCTGTTGTTATGCCGTGTTGGCCATCTGTATTTCGTTGATCGCGTCTTCCGTGCTTCACGGAATGAACGCGGATGCACGTTCACTTGAAAATCTTCGACCGGCGCGTCCAGTCATTCCAGATCGCACGTTTTTGCT
This sequence comes from Verrucomicrobiota bacterium, assembly GCA_043743635.1. Classification (GTDB taxonomy): domain Bacteria; phylum Verrucomicrobiota; class Verrucomicrobiia; order Opitutales; family Opitutaceae; genus JADKHC01. The sequence goes on from JAYTWC010000194.1 coordinate 1,098, forward strand.
GACGGATTTCGGTGCGGTGGGTGATGGCAAAACAATAAATACCGAGGCGTTCAGGAAGGCTATTGCAGCGGTCGATGTTGCCGGTGGCGGTAAGTTGGTTGTGCCGAAAGGCGTTTTTCGTACGCTGACCGTGACGCTTTGCTCCAACCTGAATCTGCATCTCGAAGAAGGTGCGATGATTCAATCTCCAGCTTCGTTTTCCGATTTTGGCGTACCAGATCCTGCCATCGCTTCGGCCGCAGAAGTAAAAGCTAAGTATCAGCCGCCGGCGTCGCTCATCACCGGCAAGAAGTTGCATGACGTCGCGATTACGGGCTTGGGTACCATTGATGGCAACGGCCCGCTTTGGTGGGCATGGTCTGAACGTGCGGCGCGTAATTTAAAGGCCACCGAGCCCAATCGCATTGTTCTGCGCCGTGTACACATGGTGGTGATTACCGGTTGTGAACGGTTACTTGTCTCCGATGTCACGCTTCAGAACTCTTCGATGTTTCACCTGGTGCCAAAGATGATCACCGATCTTACCATTGAACGGGTGAAGGTTCGTGCTCCGCACGACGCGCCCAACACCGATGCCATCGATCCAGGCAGCTCGACCAATGTCTGGATCCATCACTGTGACATCGACACGGGTGATGATGATATTGTCATGAAGTCTGGCGGTTCCAATATATTGATCGAAGATTGTATAATTAAACACGGCCACGGTCTTTCGATTGGTTCGGAAACGAGTGGCGGGATCCGAAACATGCTCGTGCGCCGTTGCACGATGGATGGGACGGATAATGGCATTCGCATTAAATCGATGCGCGGAATCGGTGGCCCGGTCGATGGTGTACGCTATTCGGACATTAAGATGAAGAATGTGGCTAACGTCCTCGTGCTTGATCTCGCCTACGTTGATAATAACAAACCTGATTTTAAAGGTGACCCGTCGCTGGTGCCATCGATCAAGAATATCATTATCGAAAACGTAGAGGCGCTGAATTCGAAGAACGCGGGCAAAATCGTCGGTTTGCCGGACAGCAAGATCACCGGTATCACGCTGCGCAAGGTTACCGTCACGGCAGAAAAGGATTTGGTCATCAAGGACGCCGAAAAACCGGTTCTCGATCAGACGAGCATCGAGATCAAACCCGGTATTTACACACCTCCCGAGCCGGAAGTTGCCGAATAAAATTAACAGCCTTTATCGCAGCCAAAAAGACTGCGTTCTTTGATCGCCTTGGCGACTCCGGGCGGGACCATGCGTTCCCAAGAAGTGTCGCCCGTTTTGATGCGCTGGAGTACGTCGCGAGAGAAGATATTGAGAATGTCTTCATTATATCCGGTGACGCAGTCGATATAGTGATTCTCTAGCAAGTGTTCGTAGAGATGGCGCAGCTTGTCGGGCACCTGGAAGTTTTTCGCATTGATCAAGACCTGCGGAGAGAAATTGGGCGAGGACCCCGGCAACGGTAGCGGCAGTGGCGCCGAGGTTTTGCCGTCGTCGAGGTAACGTTCGAAGGCCTGTTTGCGCATCGGGTAAACGTAGAGTTTTACCGCGTGGCGGAACATGCGTCCGAAGGATTCGAGG
>JAYTWC010000195.1:0-2027 GCA_043743635.1 Verrucomicrobiota bacterium
CGGGTACCCAGAAATACCCGTCGTCGGAATAGCTCCAATAACCGGGCGTCCAGATGTATCCCTCACCGGGAATCGGCGGCTGCTCATAGACCGGCAGAAGAGGAGGAGCCAGATTCACCGAGAGAAAAAAACCTGCGAAAGACGACATGGATGTCGCCAAGAGCGCAACGCCCGTGATTGCGATTGCAAATCGTGAAGGTGTTCTGGAATTATTGCTGCCTCTAACCCGCCATTTCGCTTTCATACGATCACTCCTTGGGTGTTCATTGCAGAAAACGCTGGTTCGCCCATCCTGTTGACACTTCCGGCTTCGGCGGAATTGTCTTCGTTCAGGATAGGGGACCGATAAGTCTGAAAGCCTGACAAGTGTTGCCTGCCCGGTTCAGATGAGAACAAATTCTGAAGCAACAGCGCAAGTTTGAAACGTCTTCTCAATCAGACTGATAAAGGCCCTTGACCTAGACATATTGACCGCTTGGACTTCGAATGAGCGCACCCGAAAAGATCAGAAAGAACCGGTTTAAACGCCTTTTTCAGGCCCTCGGCCCAGGGGTAACTACTGGAGCGGCGGACGATGACCCGTCCGGCGTGGCAACGTACTCTATAGTAGGGGCACAATACGGTACGACCTTCCTATGGTCTGCGTTCGTTACCTGGCCGCTAATGGGCTGCGTGCAGATTGACGTCGTCCCTGAATTTCGACACAGGTCAAAAGTAGAGGTAGGGTCGCTTTATGGCGTTCTTTGAGGAACGAGGAGAAGCGATGAGAAAGTCGAGGTTTACGGAAGAGCAAATCACCTACGCTCTGCGTCAAAGCGATGCGGGCACTCCGGTGTCAGACGTGTGTCGGCAAATGGGCATCGCCGAGGCGACGTATTACGTTTGGCGAAAGAAGTACGCGAATCTTGGCGTAGCCGAGCTGCGGGAACTCCGCCAACTGCAGGAGGAGAACACGCGACTGAAGCGCGTCGTCGCGGACCTGACGCTCGATAAACACATTCTCAGCGAGGTAATCCGAAAAAAGGCCTGAAGCCGACGCGACGCAAAGCACTCGCGCAATGGATCCACGAACGGTTCCAGGTGAGTGTGAAGCGGTCGTGTCGGCTCGCTCAGATCGAACGGGCGACGTGGTACCGCGTGAGCAGGGCAAGAGATCAATCGGCCTTACGCATGCGCATCCGCGACATCGCACTGGCCAGGCCTCGGTTCGGCTACGAACGCATATGGATACTGTTGCGGCGCGAAGGCTGGCACGTGAATCGTAAACGAATTCATAGGTTGTATCGCTTGGAAGGACTACAGATGCGCATGCGCTGTCGCCGGCGGAAACGACAGAGCTTGCATCGTGGGCCTGCGCCACGTCCTACAGGCCGTAACCAGAACTGGAGCATGGACTTTGTGCATGATCAGCTGGCCAACGGCCGCAAGTTTCGAGTGCTGACTGTAATTGATCAGTGGAGTCGCGAGAGTGTGTTACTGGAGGTCAACTTTGCGCTGACCGGTCAGAGTGTCGTTGACGCGCTCGAACGGCTCGCTCAGAGGCAGGTTGTGCCAAGTGCGATCACCGTCGACAATGGCACGGAATTCACTTCCAAGGCACTGGATGAGTGGGCATATCAACGTGGCGTGCGCCTCGACTTCATTCGGCCAGGGAAGCCCGTTGAGAATGCATTTATCGAGTCTTTCAACGGCCGCCTGCGAGACGAATGCCTGAATGTATACGCGTTCCAATCGCTCGAAGATGCGCGGTGCCGTTTGGAGCACTGGCGTCTTGACTACAATCAGTTTCGGCCACATGGCGCACTCGGTCATCTGACCCCGAGTGAGTTCGCCCAACAAGGTCAGGCCACTAGCTCAGAAGCGGCCAAACTCTCTATTTAAACTGTTCAAAAAGCGGGACGACCTCAGACGACAGCACATTCTACTTTTGAAGCGTCTGCGTGACGGGGAGCTTACGGATTGCCCGCAGCCCGGCATGAAATCCCCGCTGCAGAATTTGAACGGCGCTGTGCGCAAGCGGCGCGTGG
>JAYTWC010000196.1:0-3379 GCA_043743635.1 Verrucomicrobiota bacterium
TTTCCGAGAATTCATGCCACCGCCCGCCGCCCACGAAATCGGCGACCCCTATGGCGGCTCCCTCAAGCACTATGAAGCTTGCCGCGATGAAATGGTTGAGGCCATTCCCTCACTCGTCGCCTTCATCAAGGAACAGGTTTCCAAACTGCCCCGCGCGGCCAAGTGATCCAACAAAGAGCGTTGGCATCGCCAAAACTTCAGTTTTGATCGGATGCTGTTTCATTCGCGCCGCATGTCCGTCGAGCCTGAATGAGCAACGCCCCAACTATCATGGAAAACGGTTCCCCTGAGCCCACCCGTCAGCCCAATTACTACTGGTTATTGGTTTTGGCCGGCGTTGTTTTCGGATTCGCGCTCATAAATCTGTTGCCGCACGAAACCGCCGACGAGGGATTTCATGCGCCCACGATTTGGGAATATTACCACAAGAATTATGATTATCTAAACCCGTACATTGCGATGTTCCCGACCTATCACCTGATCATGGCCTGGTTCATCCGGCAGATCGGGAAATGGGACATCTCTTTACTGCGAGCGGTACACCTATTGGTCAGCCTTTTGGTTCTTCCGGTTTTCTCGGCAATCATCCGCCGACAGCATCCAGGTGAACAGCAGATGCGTACGGCCCAGTTCTTTTTCTTTCCCCTTTTCTTTCCGTTTTTTTTCGTGGTCTACACCGACATGTGGGGATTGCTCGCCGTCCTGTTCACCGTGATGCTGACCTTGCGAAGGCAACACCTATGGGCTGGGTTGGCCGGGCTGCTCGCGGTACTGCTCCGCCAGCACAACATTCTCTGGGTCGGTTTCTGTTTGCTTTTGATCGCGCTCGAGCCGCCGACCGACGACGCAAAACCGATTTCCCTACCGACGATAGTTGGCAATCCCCTGCGTCAGGGCTGGGTTCACCTGCTCGTCTGCGTCGCCTTCGTGATTTTTGTCGTCATCAACAAAGGCGTGGCCGTCGGTGATCGCGGATCCAATCCGTTCGTTTTTCATGTCACCAATTTCTACACCTGCCTGATTTGGTCCTGGGCAATGTTGTTGCCCGGCCATTGTGCGCGACTACCGGCCATTTGGGGTTTGCTACGAAAGCCGTGGATCATCGCCGCAACGATCGCCGGCCTGTTTGTTTATCTGGCCACTTACAACAACTGGCACGGGCTCAACCAGCCGGGCAGCGACTATTATCTGCGCAACCGCCTGCTTACGGTCATGACCGCCTCCGCGATTTGGCGCGCGGTGATGTACATTCCCATTGCTTGGTCAGTACTTTCGTTTGCCTGCATAAAATTCACCGAGAAACGTTTCTATCTGCTCTATTTTTTTGGACCACTTTCCATCGTACTCATGCCGGTGATCGAGCCACGCTACTACATCCCAGCGCTGGCATTATTGATCGCGTTTCGACCACCGGAAAAACCCGCCGTCGAAACGACGCAACTCGCTCACAACATCGTACTCGCGAGCATCCTAACCTTCTGCATCGCGCATCAGTTTTTCTTCCCGTGATCTATTGTCCCGCCTCGATTCGGAACGGACTCGGGACGTTGTAAAAAGTTTTTCGATTGCGACCCGGGCCGTTTGGCCTTCGCCTGACGTTTTAACCCGCACGTTTTACCATGTCCCTCAACGCCACACCGCTCAAGACCCTCGATCCTGAAATCTACTCCGCGATCTCCGCCGAGTTTTCGCGCCAGCAGAGCCACATCGAGCTCATCGCTTCGGAAAACTTCACCTACCCGGCCGTCATGGAGGCCCAAGGCAGCGTGCTCACCAACAAATACGCCGAGGGTTACCCGGCCAAGCGTTGGTATGGCGGTTGTGAATACGTCGACAAAGTTGAAGTCCTCGCCATCGAACGCGCCAAACTCCTCTTCGGTGCCGAACATGCCAACGTGCAACCGCACTCCGGCTCGCAGGCCAACTTCGCCGTTTATACGTCCGTCCTCCAACCAGGCGACAAGGTCCTCGGCATGAACCTCAGCCATGGCGGCCACCTCACCCACGGCAACCCGGCCAATTTCTCCGGCAAATTGTATCAATTTTGTCAATACGGCGTTCGCGAGGACACCGGCCTGATCGACTATGACGAACTCGCCGCCACCGCCCAACGCGAGAAACCCAAGATGATCACCGTGGGTGCCAGCGCCTACTCGCGCACGATCGACTTCGCCCGCATGGGTGAAATCGCCCGCTCAGTCGGAGCTCTGCTCTTCGCCGACATCGCGCACATCGCCGGTCTCGTCGCCGCCGGCCTGCATCCCTCGCCCGTGCCACACGCAGATTTCGTTACCACAACCACGCACAAGACCCTACGCGGACCGCGCGGCGGCTTGATCCTCTGCAAAGCCATTCACGCAAAGGCGCTCGACTCCGCCATGTTCCCCGGCGGCCAAGGCGGCCCGCTCATGCACGTGATCGCCGGCAAAGCCGTGTGCTTCGCCGAAGCGCTTAAGCCCGAGTTCAAGACCTACTCGGCCCAGATCATTAAAAACTCGAAGGCTCTCGCCACCGCCATGTCCTCACGCGGTTACAAAATCGTTTCCGGCGGCACCGACAACCACCTCTTCCTCGTCGATCTCCGCGCCAACCTGCCCGAGCTCACCGCCAAGAAGGCCCAGGAAACACTCGATCTCGCCAACATCACCTGCAACAAGAACACCGTTCCTTTTGAAACACGTTCGCCGTTCCAGGCCTCTGGCATCCGTCTCGGCACGCCCGCCGTCACGAGCCGCGGACTTGTTGAAAAAGACATGGAAGAGATCGCCGCCTGCATCGACGCTGTGCTCAAGGCCATCGGTACACCGAACGAAGCCACCGCTATCGCAGACACAAAGCAACGTGTCGTCGCACTAACCAGCCGCTTCCCACTGCCGTACAAGCTATAATCGCCAATCGTTTTCATTCTAAGCTGCTTTAAAAAAGGCGCTCCTTCATCGGAGCGCCTTTTTCGCAATAAGTTTAGGTTCTTAAACGTTGCGTCACGATCCAAGCCCGATCTTCCTCATACGCCTGTGGACGAACCAGTGACGTCACACCACATGCGAGCTCCCAACACCAATCCAAGACGATTCCGCCTCTTCATTCCTTGGCTGGTTGTGCTCCTGGGCATCGTCAGTTCTGGCACCGCCTACTTCGCACTTCACGAAAATGAGCAGGCCCGGATCGATTACGAGTTCAAGCGCCGCGCACAAAGTATCGCCAACCTCCTGGAAGACACCTTGCGCAACCGCCAAGAGGCCATGCTTACGTTGCGGCAATTATTTCATTACTCAGAATTCGTCTCACGCACCGAATTTAATCAGGCCTCCACCGAACTTCTAAAACGCTACAAAGGAATCGATTCCTTTATGTGGGCTCCGCGTACACCAGAATCCCT
>JAYTWC010000197.1:0-2052 GCA_043743635.1 Verrucomicrobiota bacterium
CGGGGATTTTAATGATGCCGGTTGGCGGAAATTGAATTTGCCGCACGATTGGGCCATCGAAGGGCCGTTCAAACAGGAATACCCAGGCGAAACCGGCAAGCTTCCTTGGTGGGGCATTGGCTGGTATCGGAAGCATTTCGAGCTCCCGGCCGCAGACAGTGGCAAGCGCATTTTTCTGGATCTTGATGGGGCGATGTCGCACGCGCTGGTCTGGTTAAACGGGCATTTTGTCGGTGGCTGGCCGTACGGTTATACTTCGTTTCGTCTCGATCTAACTCCGTACGTAAAGTGTGGCGGCGAAAATGTGCTCGCGATCCGGTTGGATAATCCGCGCGATTCGTCGCGCTGGTATCCTGGTGGCGGCATTTATCGCAACGTCTGGTTGGTCAAAACCGCTCCTGTCCACGTTGCACATTGGGGCGTTTCCATAACCACACCGCAGGTTTCAGCCGAAACGGCCGTGGTCAACGTGGACGTCACGCTTGAAAACCAAACCGCCGAAGTGGCGCCAGTGCGCTTGGTGACGCGTATCCATGTAATAACTACCGATGGTCTTCGCTCGGCTGACCCGGTAGCGACATCGGTGGCGTTGGATGAAAAAATGGCGGCTGGCCGTCAGGCGTTGGTTACGTTCAGTTTGATGGTTCCTCGACCGGCGCTCTGGAGTTTGAAGAAGCGCAATCTCTATGTTGCCGTCGTTACGGTGGAGCAGGGCGGCAAGGTCGTCGATCGCCATGAGACGGTTTTCGGCATTCGCACGATCGCGTTCGATGCCGGCAAAGGATTTTTCCTCAACGGCGAGCGCGTGCCGATCCAAGGTGTATGCGACCATCACGATTTGGGTTCGCTGGGCACGGCGCTTAATCTTCGAGCATTGCAGCGCCAGATCGAGCTGCTGCAGGAGATGGGTTGCAACGCCATCCGAACCAGCCACAATCCGCCAGCACCTGAGCTTTTGGAGCTATGCGACCGCATGGGCATGCTCGTGATGGACGAACCATTCGATTGCTGGCAGATGGGGAAAAAGGCTGGCGATTACGGCAATCTTTTCGACGACTGGCACGAAAAAGACCTGCGCGCGATGGTGCGTCGCGACCGCAACCACCCCAGCGTTATCCTCTGGAGCATTGGCAACGAGGTGCGTGAGCAAGGCCGGCCTGAGGGTTGGAAGCTGGCGGCGCATCTCGCCGATATGGTGCGTTCCGAGGATCGTACTCGATGCATCACCGTGGGCTGTAATAGCACAGCATCCGGTTACAATGGATTTCAGCGGGCCGTCGACGTTCTCGGCTACAACTACAAACCCGGTGAGTACGCCCGTTTTCATGAGCGTAATCCTCAGGTTCCGGTGATGGGTAGCGAAACGTCGTCGTGTGTCAGCTCGCGGGGCGAATATTTTTTCCCGGTCGGCGAAGATAAGGCCGGTGGGCGTGCGGATTTTCAGATGAGCTCTTACGATCTTTATGCGCCGCGTTGGGCCTTTCCGCCGGATGTTGAGTTTAAAGGACTCGATATGAATCCGTTTGTCGCTGGCGAGTTTGTCTGGACGGGCTTCGATTATCTAGGTGAACCGACGCCGTATAATGCCGACACGACCAATATCCTCAATTTCTCCAGTGCGAGCGAACAGGCTCGCGCCGCGAAGGAACTGCAGGAACTCGGCAAAATCAAAGTGCCCTCGCGCAGTTCCTATTTTGGCATCATCGATCTGGCCGGTTTTAAAAAAGATCGATTTTTTATCTATCAGGCACGCTGGCGACCTGAGTTGCCGATGGTGCACATTTTGCCGCATTGGAACTGGTTAGACCGAGTCGGTGAAATCACGCCGGTGCATGTCTACACTTCGGGTGACGAAGTGGAGCTTTTTCTCAACGGCCAATCGCTCGGGCGAAAGAAGCTCCAGCCGCTGGAGTATCGGTTGCGCTGGGACGACGTGAAATACGCTCCAGGCGAATTGAAAGCCGTCGCTTACAAACGCGGACAAAAGTGGTCGGAGGCGATTGTGAAGACAACCGGTTCCGCAACCAGGCTTTCGCTCCAACCTGACCGGGC
>JAYTWC010000198.1:0-3439 GCA_043743635.1 Verrucomicrobiota bacterium
GTGCGAAGTGAGGATGACGCGCATGAAATATTTCGAGCAGCGTGGGGGAAAAACACCAGGCAGGGCGAGCTCGGCGCTGCAACGTTCTGGTGACGGGAGCAAAATTGGAAATCCTATGCCAAGTCGCGAAGTGCTGCGTACCTAATCGTAGGTAGTGTGCATGCCTATGGCTTGGTGGAAACCATCCCGATTTCTGAGTCAGTACATAAGTTGTTTATAAAAAGTAGAATATAGATCGATTAATTTGAATTTACACTCAGCAGAATGGCCCAAAGCGGCCGCAGATGTAAAAGAAGTTTAACGAGGCGCAATTTTTACATGAAAATTACTTGCAATAAGGATGCAATTGAGTTTCTCTGTCCTTGTTCCTGACGGTAGTGGCGACGAAACCCCTGAAAAAGTCTGAGTAGAAAACCCTGATTGTCCCAAAATATATGATCCTAAAAAACAGCTCCTCTCGTTCAAACCTCCTTGCCCGTACCGGTCTCTTGCTGGTTGCAGGCGTGGCAGTCGCGGCGATGACGCTGGTTTCGGGTGAATCGAAGGCGATGGTCAATCTGCCGGCGAGCAAGTGCTTGGTTTTGGATGCGGGTGCTTTTGGTTCTTCGGCTGGTCAGGCCAGCATCAAGGCCGCTCCGACCACGTGGTCTTCGCGTTCGAATGTTCGCTGGAATGCCCGCTGGTCTTCTGTCGGCCGCTATCTAGTCTAAACAATTTTGTAAGCGCTAGCTAACCAACACTGGGAAGGTGCCGCGTCACTGCGGCGCCTTTTTTATTTCAGCCAATCGGCGAGCGGGTGTTTTTGAGCGCGAAGTTCGTCGACAACGAGCCGGGAAATTTCGAGTGCCCCTTTCTCGTTGAAATGGGTGTCGTCCTGGCGGCCTTTGGGAAGGCTGGCGTATTCACCAGGTTTCACCCACATGAAGTACGTTTTTGAGTCTTCCGGACCGAGTTTTTCCAGCCACGGGCGCGTGAGTTTGTGGAGATCGATCAGCGGAACTTTTTCTTCGGTGGCGACGGCGCGCATGGCTTCAGGATATTCGCCGTGGGTTTCGACGAGCTGGCCTTGAGCATTGAAATTGCGTCGGTTGACGGGGGTGGCGAGGAGCGGGAAACCGCCTTTTGCGCGAACTTCGTTAATGAAGCGGCGGAGGTTGTCTTTGAAGTCGGTGTTGGGCGCGGCGTAGCGTTTGGGGTCTTTAATTTTTTCGTCGTTGTGGCCGAATTCGATGAGGACGAAATCGCCGGGTTCGAGTTGTTGGATAACGTTGGCCCAGCGGCCTTCGTCGCGAAAACTTTTTGAGCTGCGGCCGTTTTGGGCGTGATTAACGATGCGGGCTGGTTCTTTGAAGAGCGAGGGGAAAAGCTGGCCCCAGCCGCGTTCTGGGTTGGGTGGATCTATGGGCTTGTCAGCCATCGTGGAGTCGCCGACGAGGTGGAGCGCCGGGTGGATTTTGGCCTTGGGACCAGCAGGGGCGGGCGGGGCGTCTTCGACCGCGCCGAAAGCGAACGAGGCGGTTGCAATGAGCGCGGAAGCGAGGAGGAGGCGGAAAAATGAGTGGGGCATGGCGTGGATCTTAGCGGTTTCGTCTAATTCGGCTAATAGTTGGTTACTTGAGCTCGTTCAGGAGGACGCGAAGTTCGCGTTCGGGATCTTCATGTTCCTGGGCGACGGCAAGGCGGAGGGCTTCTTGAAACTGGAGGCGTGCTTCGGGGCCGCGACCGAGTTCAAGGTAGAGTTTGCCGAGGAGAATGCGGGGCATCATCCAGTCGGCTTTTTTTTGGATGCAGAATTTGTAGTGCTCGACTGCGTCGAGGTAGCGGAGCTCGGCAACGAACGCTTGGGCGAGGCTGAACCGGAAGAGTTCGTTATCCGGTTGACGGGTAACGAGGGCGGCAAAGGTGTCGGAGCGCCGACTGGCTTCGCTCATGGGAGGCTGTCGACGAAAACCAACACGGCCGTGGAGTTGTCGAGGCCGCCACGCATGTTGGCCTGTTCAACGATATCGTGGAGGATATCGGCTGGTTGGTCATTGCGGGAAAGGTGATCGGCGAGTTCTTCGTCGCGGATCATGCGGGTGACGCCGTCGCTGCAGAAGAAATAGCGTTCGCCGACGACGAGTGGACGGGTGATCAGGTCGACTTGCAGCGGCGTCGATTGACCGATGCAGCGGGTGAGCGCGTTGCGGTGTTGTTCGTTGACCCAGATGAGTTCACCTTTGGCGCGGCGGGCACGTGCTTCGTTTTCGACGGAATGGTCGAGCGTGATGCATTCGAATTCGCCGTTGCTCAGGACGTAGCAGCGGGAATCACCGACGTGGGCGATCCGGGCTTTGCCATCACGAAAAAGACCGTAAGTGAGTGTGGCACCGATGCCGAAGTGGGGGCTGAGGCGAAAGCCGAGTTGGGAAACGGCGTGGTTAGCTTCGAGCGTGATCAGTTCCAAGTCGGGCGAATTCGTGGAAGTACTGACGAGTTTTTTGACGAGATCGACGGTGCATTGGGCCGCTTCAGCTCCACCGGGAAGTCCGCCAACGCCATCGGCTATACCGAAGAGGCACAGGGAATCGTCGCACATAAGGCGATCTTCATTTTGGCGACGAATTCGGCCAATATCGGTGAGGGCAGCGCTACGAAGTTGCATGAAATTGGATTAAGGCGGAAATGCTAGGGATATACTGGCTCAACAGAAAGGCTGAAATCGCATTTCTCGATTTTCTCGGCTGATTCTTTCGTGATTTTGCTTTGGCAGGCATTCAAGGAAGTGGCGGCCATAGGGTTTTGCCACCACACGGGAGTCGAGGATGGTGATCACACCGCGATCGGTGATTGTGCGGATGAGGCGGCCGACGCCTTGACGGAATTTAATGAGCGCGTCGGGCAAGGTGAGTTCGTTGAAGGGACTGCCGCCTTGATCGCGGATCCACTCGGTGCGCGCTTCGAGTACGGGATGAGTGGGCACTTCAAAGGGCAGGCGCGTAATGATCACTTGGGCGAGTGCATCGCCGGGCACATCGATCCCGGTCCAAAAGCTGTCCGTGCCAAAAAGAATGGCGTTGCCGGCTGCGCGCATTTTGCGGGCGAGTTCGGTGCGGGAGAAATCGCCGCCTTGGATGAGAAACGGGCGACGGGCTTTCGCGTAATCGCCTTCGACGGCGTCGGCCACCTGGCGCATGTCGCTATAACTGGTGAAAAGCACCAAGGAGCCACCTTGGGTGCGCAACGTGCAAAACCGCACGTAATCGATCAGTACATCAAGGGCCAGGCGGGCGTCGCGGGGCGAAGGCAACGGGACGTCGGTGGCGGCGTAGACGCGCATGTTGCGCTCGAAATCGAAGGGCGAATGGGCCACGGCGGCGCGGACGTTGGTGGCACCGATGCGTTGTTGAAAGGGTTCGATCTGACCGCCCATCGCGAGCGTGGCGCTGGTGAAAATGAC
>JAYTWC010000199.1:0-3348 GCA_043743635.1 Verrucomicrobiota bacterium
GTTGACGATCATCAATCCATGCCGTTGGAGGATCGACAGCGTTTTTTACTCACGATTCAACGCCATACAGAGCGCTTGAATTCGCTCCTCGAAGATCTGCTGACGCTTTCGCGGTTGGAATCAATCAATCCAGGTCTTCGTCGCGAGCCGACAAATATCGCGGCTTTGATTAATGGGATGCTTGATGATTATCGCGCTCGTCCAAATGCAGCGCATCACAAGCTCGTTTCAACGATTGATCCTGCCAGCGGTGCTTTGTTTTTTGATCCGCTGAAGATTACCCAAGTATTTGAAAACTTGCTCGACAACGCACTTAAATACACGCCGAAAGGTTCGCATATAGATATTTCAGCCAAGCAATTAGAAAACTCGCTCGAAATTTGTACGCGCGATAATGGTCCAGGAATTCCTGAAGCTGATCTGCCGCATATTTTTGAGCGTTTTTATCGCGTGGAGAAAGGTCGCTCCCGTGATAAAGGAGGTACCGGTCTCGGCTTAAGTATCGTCAAACACATTGTGCAACTTCACGGCGGCCAAGTTCGCGTTGAGAGTAAACTGGGGCAGGGGACCGCCTTTTTTTTCACCCTGCCACAACGCCAAGCCAGCGCCGCCGAACCGCCCGCTGACTGAACTCGGGCTTGCACCCACGCGCCCCGCCGTGCTTAACCGGCCCCGTGGACAATCCAGCCCGCACCGCCGAATTCATCACTCACCGCGACGCCCGCCGCGCCACGCTTCAACACGAATTGGGAGAATTGCTCGCCGCACACCCGCGCATCACGTTTGAGATCGGTGCCGGACACGGTCATTTTCTCACCGACTACGCCGCCGCCCATCCGGCCGAATTCTGCGTTGGCTGCGATCTGCTCCGCGACCGCGTCGAACGAGCCCTGCGCAAACGCAACCGCGCCAAACTCACCAACCTCGTTTTTCTTCGCGCCGAAGCCGCTGAAGTCATCGCCGCGCTGCCGCCGCATATCGTTCTTCAGCGGATATTCGTACTCTTCCCCGATCCGTGGCCCAAACGTCGCCACCACAAACATCGTCTCATGCAGACGGAATTTCTCCACCGGCTCGCTGCCAAAGCTGCCCCTGGAGCCGATCTCTGTTTCCGAACCGACGACGCAGCCTATTTCGCTTCCGCCCAAGCCGACGTCCTCGCTCATCCCGACTGGGAAATCTCACCCGCGACGCCCTGGCCCTTCGAGCGCGAGACTGTTTTCCAAAGTCGCGCACCTGCATATCAGTCGCTTGTGGCACTCCGCCGAACAGTTTTTCCTAAACTTTAAGGAAAACCAGTCGCTAGTAGCAGAGATAAAGCTAAGTTGGGCAGTTCGTGAAATTCGCTAATCTTTTAAGCGCCATAAGCTCAGATGATTTTCGATAGTTGACGACCCTCCTCGCGTTGCCTACCTCTGACTCTTTTCCGAACTTATCTGCGCTTTTCTAACCCAATCATGCTTCGAGCAAAGAATTTTGTCCTCGCGCTCGCGTCTCTGGCAACCGCATTGCCCACGTTCGCGTCTGAAGGAGAAGGCGTTTCTGCTAAAGCTGCTGTGCTTTTCGATCTCGGCGGTGGTTGGGCGATTACGAATAGTATGGTAACCGGCTGGGCTGTATCCGCGCTCATCATATCGGTTATACTTTTAATGGTGGGTCGTCCCAAGTTGATTCCTTCTAAAGCCCAAGCGGTCGCCGAGTCCCTTATTGAAGGCTTGCGAGGGCTGTTCGAACCGATCGTCGGCAAACATGCCTTCCCCGCGGTTTTTCCGCTGCTCGTCACGTTTTTCATTTTCATCCTTATCCAAAACTGGATGGGCCTGCTTCCTGGTGTCGGTACGATTGGTTATGGCCACGAAGTCGACGGACACTTTCACATGACGCGGCCATTCATCCGGCCGTTCACAGCGGACTTCAACGGCACCATCGCTCTCGCTCTCATCTCTTTCGGCGCCTGGATCATCATCATTCTAAAATACGCTGGCCCGAAATTGATCCTTTTCGATCTCTTCGGAAACAAGGCCGACAAAAAAGAAACCCCCAAAGTCCTCTACATCGTTCTTTCGGTGGTATTCCTTTTGGTTGGTTGTATTGAGGTGTTCTCGATCTGCATTCGCCCGTTCACACTTTCGGTACGTCTTTTTGGCAACGTTTACGGCGGCGAAAATCTCCTGCACGGCACGAGTTTCTTCTTCGTATTCTACTTCATGGAGCTGCTGGTTGGCCTGATCCAGGCCACCGTATTCACGCTCCTCAGCTCTGTTTACATCGGCCTGATCTGTAACCACGGCGACGAGCACGAACACGTTGACGAAAAGAACCACGCCGACGCTCATCACTAAACCCTTTACCGTCGGGAGCGTGCCAACGCGTGCGCACGACGGAAACTGCAACCTCCAAACATATACATAACATGATCCTCGCTGAAATCACTGGCAATCTCGCTAGCGCATTCGGTCTCCTCGGCGCCGCCATCGGCGTCGGTCTTATCGGCACTAAAGCCGCCGAAGCAGTCGGTCGCAATCCCGGCGCCTCGGGCAAGATCCTCGTCCAAGCCATCATCGGTATGGCGCTCGCCGAAGGTCTCGGCATTCTCGCGCTGTTCCTCGCTAAGTAATCGTTTTTACCGGTTGCGTCGGCGATCATTTCTCTGGCGCAACCTCTCACTTTTTCCCACACCCGCCATGTTGACCTCACTTTTTCTCGCCACTGTCGAAGCTCATGGCGCCGTCGCTGGCGCGTCCGAACCCGGCCCGCTTGAGTCAATCAAGCACACGCTCGATTCACTCGGGTTCGAGTGGCACTACATCGTTTTTCAAGGCATCAGCTTCCTCATCCTCTTCGGCGTACTCTACAAGTTCTTCATCAAGCCAACCATCTCCGCGATGGAAGAACGCCAGCAGAAAGTCGAATCCGGTCTCAAATACGCGGCCGACATGAAGGCCCAGCTCGCCTCTTCCCAGCAGGAGACGGCCACGCTTATCAAAAACGCCCAGCTCGAAGCCAACAAGATCATCGAAGAATCCCGCAAGACCGCGAAGGACTTCGCCGACAAGATCCAAAAAGAATCTTCCGAACGCGCTAACGACCAATTCGCCAAGGCTCAACAAGCGATCGAACTCGAGCATAAAAAAATGCTCGCCGATGCCCGCAGCGAAATCGCTCGTCTCGTCGTCACCACGACCGAACGCGTTCTCGCCAAGAAACTCACCGAAGCCGACCGCGCCAGCTACAACGAAACCGCCGCCTAAGAGCTTTCCTCGGTCTGATTTTTCAGAACTTCAGTCCTTCTATTTTTCAGTCTTTTTCTCCAGATGGCCGCCAATAAAAAAACCCAACAGCTCGCCC
>JAYTWC010000200.1:0-2913 GCA_043743635.1 Verrucomicrobiota bacterium
GTCTGGAAAGTGGGGCCCGCCCCGTGGTCAATTTAGCGCACCAGGGGGCAGGCCTGCATTATTGGGAGTTCATGCCGGAGTAATAGCGTAGGGCGTGCCAACCGCGTATCCTGTTTTTCAAACGGCAGCCGCTATTTGATCGAGCTGCCGCGCACCACGTTAGCGACGAGCTTGGAGGTTGTGCATGGGTTCGGTATTGCGTTCGCTGGCTGAAATCTCTGAAGAGGTCAGTGTTTCCGGTGCGATTTTGGTCTGTTGAGAACTGCCTTCAACGAGGTTACGCAAGGTTTGCACGGCATGCCGCAGACGGTCTGCTTGTTCGCTCAAGGCGAGGGTGGCTTGTGCCGCCTCCTCAGCATTCGCAGCATTGTTTTGGGTTACCGTGTCCATTTGCACGGCGGAACCGCGCAGTAAATCGATCCCCTGGTTTTGTTCGGCGCTGGCTGCGGCCACTTGAGCGGCGAGCGTATCCAATTTCTGATTACTCTCGACGATGCGTTTCAGGCCGGTGGACACCTTGGCGGCTAGTTCCACGCCATGCCGGGTTTTCTGAACTGCGTGGGTGATGCGGTCGGCAGTTTCCTTGGCGGAGCTGGCGCTGCGTTGGGCGAGGGAGCGTACTTCCTCGGCGACAACGGCAAATCCGAGTCCAGCCTCACCGGCTCGGGCGGCTTCGACCGAGGCGTTTAGGGCGAGCAAATTGGTCTGAAAGGCGATCTCGTCGATCGTTTTTATAATGCGGGCGACGTCATCGCTGCCGGATTGGATTTCGCCCATCGTCTCAGCGAGCGTCTGCATGTCAGCGGCGCCGGCATCGGCGGCATTGCGCGCTTCTTGGGCGAGGTCTTTGGTTCGGGCTGCATTTTGAACATTTTCCGCAGTGATCGTTGCCAGCTTGTCGATCGAACCGTTGGTTTCTTCCAGATTTGCCGCCGCCTGGCTGGCGTTGTCAGCAAGTAATTGGTTTTGTTCAGAAAGGGCTTGAGTGGAATCAAAAACCTTTGTCGAGGATTCTTCGAGCAACGCGCCGACCTCGCTTAGTACGCGTCCCAGCGTATACCAAACCCACACAATACAGCCACAGGACAAAAGGGTGCCAGCAGCCCCTACACCAATCACCAGCAAGTACCCGTCTTTAATCAGCGTATTCAACTTATCGAAACCCTGGTTGGCATCGGCTAAGGACCCCGTTGTTTGGATCAGGTGATCGATATGCCGACCAATATAATATAACCACCCCAAAGATGCCACGGCGAGGGCTCCAGCAGCAGTCATCACGAGGACAAACCCGAGAAAGATTTTGTGACGGGATGACAGGTTCATGGTCTTGGCATGACTTTCCCGTCACGCCTTGTTATCGGACAAATGAGAGCTGTTTGGGATCGTTTATCGTTAAACCGCACGGATGGTTGGTACATCGGCCGACTGTGAATTACCTTTAGGCGGACGTTATAAGGAATGCTATTTAGCTTTAAGGGTCGGTCAGTCAGTTTACGGTAACCGCAAATAGTTCGCGTACGAGAAGGTCGTAAACGTGGGCTGACGGATTTTGCCGCTTAGGTTGGTTTTACCCTTTTGCTTCTCAGAAACGGAATTCATGGCAAAACGCGTTTTTTGCCGTTTTTTGCGCATGTGTGGTTGAGCCCATCAAAACCCTTGCCAAAGCCGTGACGGGGGCTTTCCTCTCACACTTCCTGCGCCTTCGCGCGGCAGTTCATTTCAATCAGCACATAAACATCACAGTAGAAACTGGAGTTCACCATGGCAGTTAAAGTAGCAATCAATGGTTTTGGTCGTATCGGCCGCCTCGTTTTCCGCGCTCTCGTGGAGCAAGGCCTTCTCGGCACAACTTTCGACGTCGTCGCAGTCGGCGATATCGTTCCGGCCGATAACTTGGCCTACCTGCTGAAGTACGATTCCACCCAGGGCAAATTCAACGGCACCGTCGGCTCCAAGAAGTCCTCGGCTGATAAAGTTGAAGACGACGTCCTCATCGTTAACGGCAAAGAAATCCTCGTGGTTTCCGCCAAATCTCCCGCCGAGCTCCCCTGGGGCAAGCTGGGTGTCCAGGTCGTCATCGAATCGACCGGCCTCTTCACCGACGCTGACAAGGCCAAGGGCCATATCACCGCTGGCGCGAAGAAAGTCATCATTTCCGCTCCGGCCAAGGGTGAAGACATCACCGTGGTTCTCGGCGTTAACGACCAGAAGTACGATGCCGCTCTGCACAACATCGTCTCGAACGCTTCCTGCACGACGAACTGCTTGGCTCCGATCGTCCACGTTCTCCTCAAGGAAGGTTTTGGCATCGCCGAAGGTCTCATGACCACGGTTCACGCTTACACCGCCACGCAGAAGACGGTCGACGGTCCTTCGAAGAAGGACTGGAAGGGTGGCCGTACCGCCGCTCAGAACATCATCCCGTCCTCGACTGGCGCCGCCAAGGCCGTCGCGCTCGTGTGCCCCGAAGTCAAAGGCAAGCTCACCGGCATGGCCCTCCGCGTACCGGTACCGACTGTTTCGGTTGTCGACCTCACCTTCAAGACCACCAAGGACACTTCCCTCGCTGAGATCAAGGCCGCCCTCAAGAACGCCTCTGAGACCTACCTCAAGGACATCCTCGGTTACACCGAAGACGAAGTTGTTTCCTCTGACTTCATCCACGACAAGCGCTCGTCGATTTTCGACGCCGGCTCTTCGATCGAGCTGAACAAGAACTTCTTTAAGCTGATCAGCTGGTATGACAACGAATGGGGTTATTCCAACCGCGTCGTTGAGCTCACCAAGAAGATCGCCGCCAAGCTCTAAGCTGCACCGCAGCTCGAGTAAGGGCTGAAAAATTCCAAAGGGCTGAAGGCTGAATTTATTCACCTCCAGCCCTTTTTCATTTCTGCTCCAGGCTCCTGAATCCAA
>JAYTWC010000201.1:0-4189 GCA_043743635.1 Verrucomicrobiota bacterium
CTCATCGCTTTCAGCGGTTGCCTCGCCGCAATCGTCCCTCAGCACCTGCTCAACGACCGCGAAGAAGACGCCCGCAAGGCCACCGCGCGCTTCGTCGAAGTCTTCGGCCGCGAGAACTTTTTCATCGAAATTCAGGACCATGGCCTGCCCGAACAGCGCAAAATCGTCCCGGGCCTCCTGAAGCTCGCCGAAGAATTTAACCTCAAGGTCATCTGCACGAATGACGTTCACTACGTCCGCGCGGAGGACGCCGGCCCGCACGACGCCATGCTCTGCATCCAGACCGGCTCGAAGATCGCGGAAGAAAACCGGATGAAATTCAGCACCAATGAATTTTACCTCAAATCGCGCGACGAGATGGCGAAACTCTTCGCCGAAGTCCCGGAATCGCTGACCAACACCCAGCTCGTCGCCGAAATGTGCGACCTCGCCATCCCCTTCCCCAAAGGCAGCGAACGCTACCCGAAATACCCACTACCGCCAGAAATCACCGTCGACCGCTCCACCTATCTGCACGGACTCTGTGTCGAAGGTCTGAAAAAACGCTACAACGTCGATCACGACGACATCGCCAAACATCCCGTCGTCGCCGAACGCCTCGCCAAACTCGTCAACCTTCCCGAGGGCCAGAAACCCCAGCCGCCCGACTACTCCGGCCTCGCCCCCGACGAACTCCTCGTCGTCCGCATGGGCTACGAACTGGCGATCATCGGCATCACGGGCTTCGTTGATTACTTTCTCGTCGTCTGGGATTTCATCGCGTGGGCCAAACGGCACGACATCCCCGTCGGCCCGGGCCGCGGTTCCGGCGCCGGCTGTCTCATCGCATACCTACTCGCCATCACCAATATCGACCCGATCCGTTTCGGTTTGCTGTTCGAGCGCTTCCTGAACCCCGAACGCGTTTCACCGCCCGACTTCGATATCGATTTTTGCATGCGACGCCGCGGCGAGGTCATCGACTACGTCCGCCAGAAATACGGCAACGACTGCGTCGCCAACATCATCACCTACGGCACGCTCGGCGCGAAAATGGTCATCCGCGACGTCTCACGCGTCAACGACCTGCCCTACGCCGAAGCCGACCGCCTCGCAAAAATGATTCCCGACGAGATCAACATCTCGCTCGAAGACGCCATCACCAAGTCCGCCGATCTTCGCAACGAAGTTTCCCGCAATCCCGTCGCCAAAAAAATTATGGACCAGGCGCGCGTGCTCGAAGGCATGGTGCGCAACACCGGCAAACACGCCGCCGGCATCATCATCACGGACCGACCGCTCGACGAATTCGTCCCGCTCACACTGCAGGAAGGCGACGTCACCGTGCAGTACGACATGAACGCCGTCGGCAAGCTCGGCTTGTTGAAGATGGATTTCCTCGGCCTCAAAACGCTGACCGTGATCGACGACGCCGTGAAAAACGTCCGCCTCACCGCCGATCCGAAATTCGACATCGAGCCCATACCACTCGACGATCCTAAAACTTACACGCTGCTCAACTCCGGCAAGACCGTCGGCATTTTCCAACTCGAATCCGGCGGCATGCAAAACGCGTCGCGACAAGTCGGTATCTCCAACATCGACGACATCAACGCCATTTCCGCGCTCTATCGCCCGGGCCCGATGCAGTTCATCCCCGACTACGCGCGTGGCAAAAAAGACCCCGAAACGATCAGCTACCCACACCCGCTGCTCGAAAACGTTCTCAAGGAAACCTACGGCATCATTGTCTACCAGGAACAGGTTATGGAGTGCGCCCGCGTCATCGCCGGCTACACTCTCGGCGGCGCCGACATGCTCCGCCGCGCCATGGGCAAAAAGGACGTCGAAGGCATGGCCAAAGAGCGCGTGAAATTCGTCGCCGGCGCAAAAACGACCCACGACATCGACGAGAAGAAGGCCAACGAAATCTTCGATTTGCTCAATAAGTTCGCCCAGTACGGCTTCAACAAATCGCACTCCGCCGCGTACGCGATGATTGCCTACCAGACGGCGTATTTGAAAGCCAACTACCCGGTGCAGTTCATGGCCGCCGTGCTCACTGCCGAGCTCGGCAACTCCGAAAAAGTCGCCCACTTCATCGCCGAGTGCGAAGCCATGGGCCTCACCGTCCTCGGCCCCGACGTCAACGAATCGCGCGAAAACTTCACGCCCGTTGGCGATAAGATCCGCTTCGGCATGGCCGGCATCAAAGGTGTCGGCGAAGGTGCCGCGCAAAAAATCCTCGAAGAGCGTGAGCAGAACGGCCCATACGCCGACTTCGAAGATCTCGTCCGCCGCGTCGATGGCAAAGCCATCAACAAACGCGTGCTCGAACACCTCGCGAAAACCGGCGCCTTCGATTTCAGCGGCGCCTCGCGCAAAAAACTCTTCGAGAGCATCGACGCCGCCATCGCCGGAGCGGCCTCACACGCACGCGACCGCGCCGCCGGCCAGTTCAGCCTGCTCGACATGCTGGACGAACCTGCGCCGACCACTAAAAAAGCAAAAGACAAGCCCAAGAAAATCGAACAAACCGAAACCGCCAGCGATTTCACCTCGACGGAACGCCTCACGTTCGAGAAGGAACTTCTCGGTTTCTACGTCTCCGGCCACCCGCTCAACGCCTACAACGGGATCGCCGACGCGATCGACACGTTTGCCGTCGACCAGTTGCTTAACCAGCCCGACCGCACCGAATTTCGCCTCTGCGGCATCGTCGGCACCATCGCGAAAAAACTTTCGAAGAAGGACAACCGCCCATGGGCCGCGTTCACGCTCGCGACGAAGCGCGCCTCGGTCGCGTTAAACATGTTTGCCGACGCCTACGCCGCGTACTCACTCAACCTTATCGAAAACACGCCGGTGCTCGTGCAAGGTAACATCATCGTCGGCCAGGACGGCGCGCGCATCAACGTAAAGGAATGTTATCCTCTGGAGAACTTTGCGCTTGGTTCGGTTAAACGCATCACCTGGCTCGTGCATCCGCAGCATCCGCAGCTCAACGATTTTCTGCGCCTGCTGCGCGAAGCATTGGACAAGACTACCGGCGACACGAAAATCTCGGTGGGATTCGTCTTCGATCAGCGCGCCACCGCCGTCTCCGACACGAGCAGTGCGCTCGGCTGGAAGCTCAACCCGGCAAGGTTTCAACAGCTCCGTGCCCATCCCGCCGTCGCTGGAGTCGAATTGGAAACCAAGCGGCTTGAACTAAAACAAGACAAACGCTGGTCGAAACGCAGCTAGGAGCATTTCAAATAGAACGGTAGCCTCAAATATGAATCACCCCTCCGATGGAGGGCGCCGCGCCGTCGGCGCCGATCGGCGGGGACAGCGCCCCGCCCTCCCAAAGCGGCTATCGTTTTAATTGATACGCTCTAAACAACACCGGCAGACCTGAGAATGCGGGCGCAGACGGACCGCCTTCAGCCATACGCCGCTCAATCAAGCCATCTTCCTACGCGCACGGGCCACTGCCAGCATCGCGACAAGGGCGAGATACCAAAGGCTCGGAGCGCCACCGCCACCACCGCCGCCGGTCGAAGCAGCTGCAACAGGAGAAGACGAACTACCCGGAGTACCTAAGGCGATCGTCAACGGCGCACTCACCACAAAATCGCCGCTGCTGCGGCCGATTACCACGGTGTAAACGCCGGCGTTGGCGGCCTGAGTCGACTGAACCGAATATGAGACCGAAGTCGCTCCGCTGATGTCGAAATTGTTCATACGCCACTGATAGGTCGTGCCGACGAAACCACTCGGTTGAGAGGTGAGCGTGAAGGCGGTTGTTGTGGCAACCACGTCCGTCGGACCGGATATCGTAGCACCGTAACCAGTGAGCGAGGCAGAAGCGGCGCCTGAATTGTTGCCAGCCAGACCGGTGCAAGCCGTAACCACATCAGCCACGGGCAGCATATCGTAAGTATAGGCCGGAGTGAAAACAGTGTCGCTTCCCGCATCTGCAGCCTTGCCCGTGCAGTTGGAGAACGAATTGCCAATGCTCCGGATCCGGCCAGCAGCCAGAGCCGTGTTCACGTTCTCCTTGTAAAGCGGATCCTTGATCTGGTCGTAGGAGTTTGCCTCAGCCAAAAACTGTGCGGCGTCACTGGCGACCGAGCCGGACGTGCCGTTTGGCGACTTGAAATAGTTGTTGAAGAGATGCACGTAACCGTAGGTGCCAGAGGGCATGCCCGTGTCGCAGAGAGTCGAC
>JAYTWC010000202.1:0-3646 GCA_043743635.1 Verrucomicrobiota bacterium
TTCGCAGCGCGGGCCTTACCCACTGCCACCGCAGAAGAGCCGGTTCGCTGCGCAACCGCCGCGTAAAGAGCTTCACGGTCCTTGTTCTCCGCCGCAACCACCGCACTCGCGTCAGACGAACTTCCGCGCACCTCTAAAAACCCGTGATTATTTTCTCCGACCACTCCCTTCTCCTTCAATGAGTCTACCTGCGGGATGCGTTGCTCCACCCGCGCTTTGACCGCGCCAATATCCTCGGCACGAACCGCTGAAAAGAGACAGAGAGCCGCAATCAAAAACATGATACGAAGAAAAGTCGTTTTCATAAGATGGGGGAAATGTGACTTAAGGTTTAGCGGTAGAAGCCGGAGCGGCCGAGGTGGAGAGCGTCGCGGATTTCTTGTCGAGATCGCCAAAGATATCGTCGAGCGCCTTATCGACCTTCACGTTCACATCGACCGTAATGTGTGCCTCGACCGGCTGAAGTTTCACCGTAATACATCCACTGAAC
Source organism: Verrucomicrobiota bacterium (assembly GCA_043743635.1). Classification (GTDB taxonomy): domain Bacteria; phylum Verrucomicrobiota; class Verrucomicrobiia; order Opitutales; family Opitutaceae; genus JADKHC01. Next base: position 491 of record JAYTWC010000202.1, read on the forward strand.
AACGTGGTGCATCCAAGAATTAAAAAGAGGCGGCGCATGATCGAAAGTTTTCCTGAAAATACGTTCACTGCAACTGCGTTTCTCAATCCACGCCCAGCGTAAAACCGCGGTCGATGCCCAGCTTCAACACCGCGTTGAGCGGCCCCGCCACGTTCACATCGAAAGCCACCTCTTTCACCGCACTTCCTTCCTTCGCCGGTTGGGCCACGAGCCGCACCACCGCCGAACGCCCACGCTCGTCACCCTCCGGCGTGAGCTGTACATCGAGTGTTTTCACCCGCAAATCTGCGTCACCGAGTTCGATGTCCTTCATATTGCCATAAGCCGGATTCACCTGCCGTGCCCAACGCGCCAGCGGCCCCAGCCAACTCGGCAACAAATCAAAATGCTCCGGCAAACGCCCTGTCAGCAGCCCTGGCGACGGCGTCATACGCACAATCGCTGGTTCGTCATTGGCAATCGCCAGATTTCCCACGCCCAACTGAAAACCGAGTCCCTCGGTCCATTTCACCCGAACCACACCATCGATTCTGCCTCGCGCATCCGAGAGCCCCGCTGTCGGCACCAATAGCACGATATCCTGCAAACCCACGCGCTTGATCCGCAGATTTGCATCCACCACCAGCGGATTCAGCGGCAGCCCAAACGGATCCACCGTCACCTCGCCACCCGCAACTTCGACTTGCGCCAGGCTCACCGCGAGTGCGCGCTGTTCATTCAGCAACGCTTTAACGAACATATTCCGAGCACCAAAACGGGTCGTCGTAATCGTGCCGACCTTCAATTCAAACGGGCTCGCGCTCACCAGACTCGAATTGGCCACATCAATGGCGAACTCACCTTGAAACGAAATACCGTCCAACGACCAGCCCTGCTCGGCGTGAATCAACGCGCCCTCGCGCCACGCGATCTTCACTTTCCCCGTCGCTTGTCCCTGACATAAGGTTCCTTCGCCTGAGACCGAAAAAATCCCTTTTGCCGTCGCTCCAGCCAGGACCGGACCAAGCTGCGGCGCGAGCAAACCCAACCACACCGCTGCGTCCACTCGCCCCTCCTCAATCCGCCACACGCCATCACCCGTCGCGAGATTGACCCGGCCGGTCGCAATCAACCGAGTGCTCGGCAAATCGATCACATAAGCAAACGTCTGTTCGCCAGCCTCACTTTTCCCTAGGACCAATTTCCACGACAGCGAAAACTCTGGCGCGCGGTTAAATAATTTCAACTCGCCGGCAACCTGCCCTTCCACCATCGGCCACGCGCCCAGCGGACTGCCGCGGCAAATCACCGCGAGCAGCAAAACAATGAAAACCGTGGTACATCGACGCACACCTTAGCATTGACCGCCCATCGCGCGCTCCGCAAGCGGAGGTTAAACAAAGCCAGCGCAAGGGAGTCAATTTGCAGTCTCTTGCGAACTGATTACACCCAACACCGCACCGCCAACGCGACCGAGAAGCGCCAACGGACCAGGCGTCCAACCCAAACCAATCGAACAGCACTCGAACCGGCAACGTGACAAAACCGTTCACACGTTTACGTGCCCTAAAAGCTCGCCAGTTTTACCTACTCCCCTCACAACGTACTCAAAATGTCACCGATGCAGTAGCCCCATCTTTAACATTCCACAAGCCATGATACGTCCCGTTTCCACTTCTGACGCAGCCACAATTTGCGCGATCTACAATCATTACATCGTGAACACCTGCATCTCCTTTGAGGAAGAGCCGATATCTGAATCCGGCATGGCGGTGCGCATAAAAGAAATATCATCCTCATATCCCTGGTTGGTTTGGGAGGAGCATGGCGAAGTGATCGGTTATGCGTACGCGGGAAAATGGAAGAGTCGAACAGCCTACCGCTATGCCGTGGAAAGCACGGTTTACCTGCGGCACGATGTGGCTGGTCGCGGCATCGGAAGGAAATTGTACGAACAACTGGTTATTGATCTGCGCAAAGCGGGGATGCATTGTGTCGTTGGCTGCGTCGCCCTGCCAAATGACGCAAGCCAACGGCTCCACGAAAAGCTAGGATTCAAGAAAGTCGGGCATTTTGACCAGGCCGGCCGAAAGTTCGAGCAGTGGATCGATATTGGTTACTGGCAGCTTTTGCTCTGAGCACCAACCTTCCACAAAAAAAAGCGCGCCCGAGAACAGGGCGCGCTTCGAGTGGAGAGAATTTTGCCTCACCGGATCACACCGGTACGGACGGCAAGGACCAGATCTGTTCGGCGTATTCGCGAATCGTGCGGTCGCTGCTGAACTTGCCCATGCGTGCCGTATTCAAAATCGCCATACGCGCCCATTCAGACTTGTTGCGGTAGGCGGCATCCACGCGTTCGTGGCAATCCACATAACTGCGATAGTCGGCCAGCACCATGAACGGATCGCCACCGTCAAGCAGGCTCTGATGCACAAGGCCAAAGGCGTTGTGTTCGTTTGGCGTGAAGTAATTCGAACCCAACCAGTCGATGACGGCGCGGAGTTCTTCGTCGCGGTGATAGAGATCCCACGGGTTGTAGCCTTTAGCGCGCAGGGCTTCGACTTCGTTCACCTCCATACCGAAGATGAAGATATTATCGTCGCCGACCTCTTCCTTGATTTCGACGTTGGCGCCGTCGAGCGTGCCGATGGTGAGCGCGCCGTTAAGCGAGAGTTTCATGTTACCCGTACCGGAGGCTTCTTTGCCAGCGGTGGAAATCTGTTCGGAAAGATCGGCGGCTGGAATGATCCGTTCAGCGAGCGATACACGATAGTTCGGCAAGAACGCGACCTTGAGTTTGCCCTGAATACGGCCGTCGTGATTGATCTTGTGACCGATAATGTTGATCGCGCGGATAATGTTTTTCGCGAGGTCGTAGCCGGGGGCGGCTTTGGCGGCGAAAACGAAAACACGCGGCACGATGTCGAGCGCCGGGTTCTGCAAGAGGCGGCGATAAAGCGTGAGGATATGCAGCAAGTTGAGATGCTGGCGCTTGTACTCATGCAGGCGCTTGATCTGCACATCGAAGAGCGCATCGGGGGAAACATCGATGCCACACTCGGTCCGGATGACGTCGGCCAGGTCAACTTTATTGGCGCGTTTGACGGCCATAAATTCCTTCTGGAAGGCGGTTTTGGTCGCGTGGCTTTCGAGGGCGCGAAGCTGGTCGAGGTC
>JAYTWC010000203.1:0-5523 GCA_043743635.1 Verrucomicrobiota bacterium
GAAACCGTCGGACTTAGAGGTGAGGACTTTACCACCTTCAGCGAGCGTGAGGAACTGCGTGCCGGGCATGAAGAGCGTGTATTCCTTCGGGTCTACACCGGCGCGGGCGGCCATGATTTTGATGCCGTCATCGCGGGTTTTTGGATCATTGAGGTAGGCAATAACCTTGTCCCAGACAGAAACGAATTTGACCCAATCGGCGCGACGCTGGGCGAGACTCTGGGGCGAAACGACCACGGCGTCGTAGATTAGACCGGGTTCGTTGGCGCTGGTGTAGATGGCTTTTGTTCCTGGGACGGCTTTGAGCGCGGCGCCGGAGTTGGGCTGCCAGGCACCGATGGCATCGACCTGGCCCGAGGCAAGGACCTGCGGCGTCTGATTAGTCGGTGTGGGGATGAGTTCAACGTCCTTGTCGGTCAGGCCGACTTTTTTCAGGCCGTTGAGAAGCAGAAGGTGTTCAACCAAGCCGATCTCGATGCCGATTTTTTTCCCCTTGAGATCCTTGATGGAAGCGATGCCGGGCTTGGCGACGATCATGTCGTTACCGTTGGAAAAATCGGTCATGAGGATCATGACGTTTTTCGCACCATTCGCACCCGTGACTAGGGCGTCGCCATTGGTTACGGTGACGGCGTCGCATTTACCGGCGGTGAAGGCTTCCATCGAAGGACCATACTCGAACCAGAGGAGCTCGACCTCGACGCCGGCTTCTTTGAACCAGCCCTTTTGCGCGGCGATTTCGAGGGCGGTCCAGCCCGGCCAGTCGCTATAGGCGACCTTGAGCGGGGCGGCGCAGAGATAACTGGAAAGAAGAATGAAGAGCGCGGAGAAAACAGTCAGCTGATGACGGAGGGATTTGGTGATCATAGGAGGCGGTGTTACTTTTTGAGCAAAACGTGTTACGGCTTTCTTTCAGCAATCGCTGTGCCATGAACCGATGAGGAGTTTTCATCGATGGGCATGCCCGGATGACGGGGCCACCGCGCCCCGTGCTCGCCGCAACTACTTCTTATCCGGCAAGCATGGCCTGCGGACCCTCCAGCTCTCTGCTCAACGTTCCCCAAAATAGGCCGCCGCCGCCAAGCGATCCGCCGCGATCTGAACCTGCAATTGCTCGATGCTTCCGAATTTCCGCTCCGGCCGCAGGAAGCGAAGCCAGTCGACCTGGATTACGTCGCCTGCACCAAAGGGACAGTTGCCGAGCAAATGCACTTCCAAACGGGGTTGAACGCTCTGCTCGACCGTCGGCCGCAATCCGTAGTTTGCCACCGCCTGAAAAACGTCCCCGGCCTTCGGGCCCGTCACCTCCACCGCGTAAACGCCAAAACAAGGTCTTAACGCCGGCTCCCACGCGAGGTTCAGTGTGGGAAAACCAATTTTCCGTCCGAGACTTTTCCCGCTCTGCACCGTGCCTTCGGACAAATAGGTATAACCCAGCAACGTATTGGCCTCCTCGATCTGCCCGGCTTCCAGGCACGCACGAATACGAGTGCTGCTGATTGGCTCGCCGTTCTGGTTAATGCGTGAAGAACTCATCACCTCAATCCCCTGGTTGCGCGCCTCGGCTACGAGCATTGCAATATCGCCACGCCGACCTTTTCCAAAGCGCCAATTTTCACCCACGTAAACCGTGTGCAGCTTCGGCAAAAAACGTTTCAGATATGGCAGAAACGCCTCGGCCTCAACCGAGGCCAGTTCACGGGTGAATTCCTGCATGATCACCGCATCCACCCCCGCCGCCGCCAACAGCCGAACCTTCGTCTCGGTATCAATCATCAACTTCGTCGCATTTTCGGGACGAAACAAAGTGCTCGGATGCGGCCAAAACGTCAGCACGCCCGCAATACCGCCATCACGTCGCGCCGATTGTACGGCCAAATCGATCACCGCACGATGACCAAGATGCACGCCGTCAAACATACCAATCGCCAGATGTAATGGGCGATCGACCAGCGCCGCTTTTTCCAATCCATTAAACCTCTGACAACTGCTACTCACAGCGCAAAACTCGGCACCGCCTCATGGACGGGAATCAGCCGTTTATCGATTTCCGGCAGCGTCATGGACTGGATCTGGTCCAGCGTGAGACACTGCGCCACAGTAAACTTCCCTGTCGCCGTGCGCCGAAGCGCCGAGAGATGGCCACCGCAACCAATCTTAGCACCAAAATCATGGGCAATGGTTCGCACGTAGGTTCCCTTGGTGCACCGAACCACAAAATCGATCTCTGGCAGCGCAATCCGGGGCAGTTCGAAACTTGAGATACGGACAAAACGAGGCTCGCGCTCAATCTCCTCGCCCTTGCGCGCCGATTTATAAAGCGGCACACCGTCGATTTTGATGGCCGAAAACATCGGCGGCATCTGGTACTGATCACCAATAAAAGTCTGCGTCACCGCGCGCACTTCGTCGTCCGTCAATGGTGGCACCGGCCGCGTTTCCAGCACTTCACCCTCAGCGTCCTGCGTGTTCGTCACCGAACCAAGCTTAATCGTTCCGGCGTATTCCTTGTCGAGACTCATCAGATACTGCGAGGCACGCGTGGCCTTGCCGACCAGCACGATGAGCACACCGGTTGCCATCGGATCGAGCGTACCAGCGTGGCCGATACGCTTCATCTTCAATTTCCCGCGAAGCCGCGCGATCACGTCATGCGACGTGTGATCGGTCGGTTTGTCCACGAGCAGGACACCGTCGAGTTCTTTGTACGGAATAAGCATCAATCGGTTAGTTCGGCAACCCGGGCAATCTGCGTTTCAAGCGCGGCGAGCAGGCGCGGGCGAAATTCCGCCATCGTCATGTTTTTCATATTCAAACCCGCCGCACAGGCATGGCCACCACCGCCAAATTGCGCCGCCAGTTGATCAACTCGGTAGGCCGGATCCTTGCTGCGCAAACTGGCCTTAATCACATTTGGCCGCTCCTCGATCAGGACCCCGATCGCCACGCCATCGATCGCCCGGGCGTAATCAACCAAGCCCTCCGTGTCCTCAGCCGACGTGCCAGTCTCTTCAAAAATTCCGTTCGGCAAAATACCGATACACGCGCGACCGCCACATTCCATTTTGAACGATGAAAGAAAACGTTGAACCAGCTGGAGCTTGCCAGCCGATTCACGCTCATAGATTTCACCACCAGCATCGGCCGGGCTGGCACCGAGAGCTACCATCTCAGCCGCGAGCATGAAGGTGCGACGCGTGGTCGAATTGAACCGAAACTGTCCCGTATCGGTCATGATGCCGACAAACAACGCCTGCGCCGTTCTTGCATCGATCGGAAACGCATTGTCGAGAAACACTCCGGCCAGCATCTCGCACGTTGCGGCTGCACCAACATCAATAAAATTATTCAGAGCGAAACCCGAGTTCGAAAGGTGGTGATCGATGCTCGCAACGGGCTTCGAAAAGCGCGCCTTGGCTTTTTCCCCGGCCCGGTCCTGGTCAGCGCAATCCGCATAAATCGAAACGTAGTCTCCTGCGGGAACCTCAGTTGGACGGAAAAACTGAATATCACCCACGAGAAACTGCAGCCGACGCGGCACCACGTCCATGTCGATACAGATCACCTCGTGGCCAAGTCCGCGAAAAACCCGGGCCAGCGCAACCAGCGAACCGATACAATCACCATCCGGCCGGGCGTGACCGACAATGGCGAGCTTCTTGCCGGCAAGCGTCGGTATCAGCTGCGCAAAACGCCCTGAAATCTCTGGAAAAAATTTCTCCACAATCAGCCCTGGTCTTTAGCTTCTTCCGAAGGTTTCGGTTCAGGCTCTGGTTCGGTTACGCCGATCTCGTCAAGCACCTGGAGGATGCGATTCCCCCGATTGGTGGAGGTATCGATCGCCACCGTGAATCTCGGCATGTACTTGAGCACAATGCGGGTGCCGAGTTCGATGCGAATCTCGGGCAACATAGCGCGAAGCCAGCGTAGCTTTTTCTCGACGAAGTCATCATTGCCGATGATCGAGACGAAAAGACGCGCATCACGAATATCGGGAGCGACACGCACTTCAGTGATCGTGACTGCGACCGTCTCGCTCTTATAACGACTGTGCAGAATATCGTTCAGCTCGCGCTGAATGAGCTCGTTGACGCGTAAAGTGCGGTTGGACACGGAGAAATTGGTTATTTCTAATTTGTTATTGTTTATCGCTTAGTATTTCAGCGAAAAATTCGCCATGAGCGGTAACCAATAACAAATAGGCAATTACAACGAGGCCCTGACCTTCTGAACTTCGTAGCATTCGATGACGTCGCCGACATCGTAGCCGTTAAAGTCGTCGAGTTTGATACCACATTCAAGGCCGGCACGCACTTCGTTCGCGTCGTCCTTGAAGCGTTTAAGCGTGGCAACTTTGCCCTCGTAAAGTGCTTCTTTGCCGCGACGAACGCGGGCGGAAGCATTGCGAGTAACCTTGCCCTCGGTAACAAGACAGCCGGCGACAAAACCTTTGGCCAACGGGAAGGTAGCACGGACTTCCGCGCCGCCGAGTTTGATCTCCTTGAGGTCGGGATCGAGCAGATCGGCCATCATCTCGCGGACCTTGTCGGCCAACTCATAGATGATTTCAAACGTCTCGATGCGCACGTCATGATGCTTCGCGAGCGCAGTGACGCCGTTTTCCAGCTTGGTATTGAAACCAATAACCGTCGAACCAGCCGCACCCGCCATGAGAACATCGTTCTTGGTAACAAGTCCGACATCGGTAGAAACAACTTCGAGTGAAACCTTGTTGCTCTTGATGCCTTCGAGCACGCTGCGCACGGCTTCGGCCGAACCGAAGACGTCGGTCTTGATGATGACCTTGAGAATCTTCTGCTGCGTGGCTGCAATGTTGGCGAAAAGGCTTTCGACCGTGATTTCCTTCGGCACAGCCGCCGTGGTGGTGGCTGCTTTCCGGAGGCGTTGCTCTTCTTCCTCGGCAAGGTTTTCCGCCTCGCGAGTGTTTTTGACGGCTTTAAATACTGCACCGCTTTCGGGCGTCCCAGACCAGCCGATCACGCGAACTGGCGTAGCTGGCGGAGCTTCCTTAATGTTAGCGCCCTTGTCGTCGAACATCGCTCTGACTTTGCACCAATGAGCGCCACAGATCAGTGCGTCGCCGATCTTGAGCGTACCGCGCTGAACAATGACAGTGGAAAGCGGGCCACGACCGACTTCGATCTGCGATTCAATAATGATACCGCTTGGTTCGGCCTTCGGGTTGGCCTTCAGCTCCATGACGTCGGCCTGCAGGAGGACCATTTCAAGCAAGTCGGGAATGCCCGTGCCTTTGACCGCTGAAACGGGAACAACAATCGTTTCACCACCCCAATCCTCAGGGGCAATGTTACGCTGCTGCATCTGCGCCTTTACCTGGTCGAGGTTGGCGCCTTTGACGTCCATCTTGTTGACAGCAACGATGAGCGAAACCTTGGCGTTCTGAATATGCTTCAGCGCCTCGTCCGTCTGCGGCATGAAACCGTCATCGGCGGCGACAACGAGAATCGCGATATCGGTGACGTCGGCACCGCGGGCGCGCAT
>JAYTWC010000204.1:0-2060 GCA_043743635.1 Verrucomicrobiota bacterium
CGGGCGGTCATGAACTCAACGGTAGCACCAAAAGCGTCGCCGACGGCGAGTCCGAGGTAGGCGCCGAGGGCGCGTTGCATGATCGTTGGGTCTGTATCCATGAATGCGTTACACGCGAAGACGGCCGGAATGTTTAGGGGCGCTCGCGCAGAAAAGAGCGATGCAGGACTCCTGCCAAGTTTACGGCGTAGATTGATTTTGAATTCCGACATTTTTGTCGGAATGACGACTTCGGGGAACGTAACGGTAGTTTTTAGCGGCCCATTTTTAAGACAAAATAATCAGCTAAATTTTTCTAATCATTGATGGGGATTATTTTAAATGTGTTGAAAACAACTTGGCATCATAGCCGCTAAAGGCAGGGCATTCTCGGAACTAGAACCAATAACTAAGAAATCAAAATGAGAAAAGTCGCTATCTACGGTAAGGGCGGTATCGGAAAATCAACTACCACCCAGAATACGGTCGCAGCACTCGTCGAAATGGGCAAACGCGTCATGGTCGTCGGCTGTGATCCTAAGGCTGATTCCACGCGTCTGCTGCTCGGCGGTCTCGCCCAGCGCTCGGTCCTCGACACGCTTCGCGAAGAAGGCGAAGACGTCGAACTCGCGGACATCCGCTCGAAGGGTTTTTGCAGCAGCCTATGCGTCGAATCCGGTGGCCCGGAGCCGGGCGTCGGTTGCGCGGGTCGCGGCATCATCACCTCCATCAACATGCTCGAGCAGCTCGGTGCGTACGATGAAGACGAGAAGCTCGATTACGTTTTCTATGATGTGCTCGGTGACGTCGTGTGCGGCGGTTTCGCCATGCCGATCCGCGAGGGCAAGGCTGAAGAAATCTACATCGTCTGCTCCGGCGAGATGATGGCGATGTACGCGGCCAACAACATCTGCAAAGGCATTCAGAAGTTTGCCGAAACCGGTGTCGTGCGTCTCGGCGGCCTGATCTGTAACAGCCGTCAGGTGGACAACGAACGCGAGATGATGACGAAGTTTGCTGAGCGCCTCGGCACCCAGCTCGTTCATTTCGTGCCACGCGAAAACGACGTGCAGCGCGCGGAAATCCAGCGCAAAACCGTCATCGAGTGGAATCCGAAGTGCAAGCAGGCCGACGAATACCGGGCCTTGGCCAAGGCAATCGACGCCAATAAAATGCTTGTCAGGCCGAAGCCTCTCTCGATCCAGGAACTTGAAGACCTGCTGATGCAGTACGGTCTCCTTGGCTAAATATCCGACACCTGCGGCGGGCTCGGTTTTCGAGCCCGACCATGACGATAGCTAACCAACGTCTAACTTTAATAAAATGTCCGATCTTTCCACAACGCCCCCCGAGGGCTACGATAGCGAAGGCTATCCGATTCCTACCGCCACGCAGCCTGACAGTGAGGCCGTGCGCGCGGAGATGCTGAAGATTTATCCGCCGAAAACACGGCGGAAACGCGAAAAGCAGCTCCTTGCCAACAACCCGGAAACACCGCCGGAGATCGGTGCCAATACCCGAACCATTCCAGGCATCATCACCCAGCGCGGTTGTACCTACGCCGGTTGTCGTGGTGTCGTCATCGGACCGATCCACGATATTATTCATATCACGCATGGCCCGGTTGGGTGTAGTTACTATTCGTGGCTTACTCGGCGCAATCTGGCCCGTCCGAAGGCCGACCAGCCGGTCAATTACCTTCAGTACTGCATGACAACGGATATGCAGGAAGAGGATATCGTTTTCGGTGGTGAAAAGAAACTCGCCGCCGCCATCCGCGAAGCCTACCGGATCTTCAAACCGAAGGCCATCGCCGTTTACTCTACCTGCCCGGTAGGCCTAATCGGTGACGATGTTCACGCAGTTTGCCGCCAGGCCAAAGCAGAACTTGGGATTAATATCTTCGGTTTCTCCTGCGAAGGCTACAAAGGCGTGTCGCAGTCCGCCGGCCATCACATCGCCAACAACGGTGTGTTCAAACACATGGTTGGTCTCAACGACGAGGCGGATAAAGAGAAATTCCGCATCAACGTCCTCGGCGAATACAACATCGGCGGCGACGCTTGGGAAATCGACACGCT
>JAYTWC010000205.1:0-8407 GCA_043743635.1 Verrucomicrobiota bacterium
TTAGCTCAGCGTGTTGGCGAATTCCAAGAAGGTGGAGAAAATCGGAACTCCAGGATAGGCAAGGGTGCGCCATTTTTCGATGCTGACTTTGGCGGTGGCAAGTGCGGCGCAGCGAATTTTGGCGTTGAGACCGGCCTCGATGTCGGACTCACGGTCACCGACCATGATGCATTGTTCGGGGTCGAGATTGTACTTGGCGATCATCTCGGTGATGAAGCGCGGCGAGGGTTTGCGGTAGAGTGAGGGTTGATCGGGGGCTTCGGGGGCGATGCCAATCTCGATGAAGAGTGGACGTGAAAGGCCAATCATTTCTTCCATGCGGGCGTTGACGCGGTGGGCGTCTTCGATCGTGTAATAGCCGCGGCCGATGCCAGATTGGTTCGTAAAAAGAAAGAGTTGGTAACCGAGTTCGCGGGCGCGGCGCAGGCCTTCGACGACGCCGGGGATCAGTTCGACGCCGGTTGGATCGGAGAGGTAAACTTTGTCGACAATGAGTGTATCGTCGCGGTCAATAAAAAGGGCCTTGGGCATGGTTGCGATTATTCGATGTAAGCAACGAGTTCGTCGGGGGTGACGGTGGCGGTGCCGATTTTGCCGACGACCACGCCAGAGGCGGCATTCGCGAAATGGGCGGCAGTTTCAAGGTCGGAACCGGCGGCCAGCGCCAAGACAAGGGACGCGAGGGCGGTGTCGCCGGCGCCGGAAACATCGAAAACCTCGCGGGCGGCGGTGGGAATGGTTTTGCCGATGGCTCCGTCGGTTGAGAGGAGCATGCCGTCTTCGCTCATCGTGATAACGAGGTTGCGCGTTCCGTAAAGTTGGTGGAGTCGGGAGCAAACTTCGGACGCGGGGAACGGGGTGTGTGGTTCGGGTTCGATGTTGGCGAGTTGGAGGGCTTCGCGACGGTTGGGCGTGATGAGATCGAGGTCGTTGAAATGGAGTTTGCGCTTGGGCTTTGGGTCGAGGGCGATGAATTTGCCGGCGGCGCGTGCGAGTTTGCTGACGCATTCGACGAGTTCGTCGGTCAGGATTCCTTTGGCGTAATCGGAAAAGACGACGGCATCGCAGGCGTTGATGGCCTTGGTGAGGAGCGGTTCAATTTTGTCGGGAGCGATGCGGTAGGCAGACGGAGCGGCTTCGCGGTCGAGGCGGCAAAGTTGCTGGTGTTGCACGAGCACGCGGGTCTTGACGATGGTGGCACCGGTGCCGGGAGTGGCGATGGTGGCGATGTGTTTGGTGCTGAGGATTTGGTTGAGCTTAATGCCTGCGTCGTCGTTAGCAATAAAGCCGGCGACGGTGCATTGGGCGCCGAGCGAGGCGATGTTGAGAGCGACGTTGGCGGCACCGCCAGCGGTGTAGCTGTCGCGGGCGATGTCGACGACGGGTACGGGTGCCTCGGGGGAGATGCGAGTGGCGTCGCCCCAAATGTAGTGGTCGAGCATTACGTCGCCGATCACGAGGACGCGCAGCTTGGAAATTTTTTGCAGGAGGTCTCGGGCGACGGTGGCAGAGATCATGAGTTATTTAATTTCCCAATTGTAGTGACAGTCGGAAAGCATTTTAGGACGGGTGGTGGTAACTTGGACGACATCTTCGATGCGGCAGCCGCCGAGGCCGGGATAATAGAGCCCGGGTTCGACCGTGACGACCGAACCTTTTTTTAGGCGATAATCGATCGTGCTGACGCGCGGGGCTTCATGGACGGCGAGGCCGAGGCCGTGACCGGTACCGTGGAAGAAGCCAACGGAGCCTTTGGAGGTGTGCTTGGTTTCGTAGCCGAGACGGTCGAAAACGGTGCAAACGGCGTCGTGGGCATCGTGGCCGTTGACGCCAGCACGGATTTTTTTGAGCGCGGCGAGTTGGGCTTCGCGTACGGCGGCAACGAGCGAGCGTTGAGCGTCGGAGGCGCGGCCTTTGAGGAAGGTGCGCGTCATATCGCCGTGGTAGCCGGTTTTGTTCACGCGGGGGAAAACGTCGACGATGATGAGTTCGTTGGCGCGGAGCGGGCCGTGGCCGCGTTCGTGTGGGTCGCAGGCCTGGTCACCGCCGGCGGCGATGGTGTCGAGTGAGATGGCACCGGCTTCTAGGCAGGCGATTTCTATGGCGATTTTTAATCGTTCGGACGTGAGTGGTTTGCCGCGATGAAAGAGTGCGCCGTTTTTGATTTTGCTGGCGCGGAGCATGGATTCGGCGGCGAGGATGCCGATGGTGCTGCAACGGTTGCCTTCGCGGATCGCGGCGGCTTCGGCGTCGGATTTGATTTCGCGTTGTGGGAAGATCGGGCCGTCAGCGATCTGGAGTTTCAGGCCGCGGTTCGTGAGGCGGGTGGCGATGCCGGCCGGAAAATCTTCGGGGATGATGAAGGATTTTTGGCGAAATTGTTTTGCGATGACGGTGATGATTTCGGCGGCGGTCGTGCGGCCGGAGGGGAAACGGTTACGCGCTTCTTTGGCGTAGGTTTCGAGCGGAAGGACGACGTCGAAGGCGGAGTCGCGTTTGACGCGGCCGAATTCGAGGGCGCTGACGACGGCATATTTTTTGCGGCCGAGGGCGAAGGAGATGAAGGGATCTGGCACGTTGACGCGACCGAAGTAGAGCTGGTCGGTGTTGTGCGAAGAATCGGCGTAGAGAAGAATTGCGGGTGTAGGCACAGGGAAGAGTTGAATCGGACTTGGAGTAAGATTAGCCACAGGGCTTGTGAAAAACGCAAATCTACATTGGTGGTCGGTTTTTGTCGCTTTGGTCGTGCTGGCTTTCCCGCTGACGGGATGTGGAAAAAAAGAGACGTCGTCGAAACCAGAAACGGTTAAGGTGGCATCGGAGTTTTTCTCCATCAAGGTGGGCGATCGCATGGTTCAGATGCAGCTCGCGGTATTGGACGGCGAAATGCAGCACGGGCTGATGGGACGGCGCGATCTCGGTGCGGACCAGGGCATGATCTTTGTTTATCAAAAGCCAGAGCGGATGAATTTTTATATGCGTAATACGCCGACGCCGCTGGATATCGGCTATTTCAAGGCTGATGGCCGTTTGCAGGAGGTGTATCCAATGTATCCCTACGACGAGAAGACCGTCAGTTCCCGCAGCGATGCGATCCAGTTTTGTCTGGAGATGAATCAGGGTTGGTACGTTGCGAATGGCGTGCGGACGGGTGCGCAACTTGATTTGAAGGCGCTGGCCGCAGCGTTGAAAGCGCGCGGGTTTGAGCTGGCGGCATTCAAGCTGGAGAACAACTGATGGCGAGAGATGGGGCTGCTTCGTTCGAGGTCTGTCTTATTGACTTAGGTTCACGGGACAGTTTTAGAACGACGGAATAGGTTTGGGCTTTAGAGCCATTTTTTCCGACGCATGAAGAGGTAGATGGCGTAGGTGCTGGCGAGCATGAGGGTAAAGGCGAGTGGGTAGCCGCTGAGTGCGCCGAGCTCGGGCATGTATTTGAAATTCATGCCGTACCAGCCGCCGATGAGGAGCGCGGGAAAGGTGAGGGCGGTGATCCCAGTGAGGACGCGGATGCCCTGGTTGGCTTCGTGGCTGGATTTGTTGATGTAGATGCGAAAGGAGATAATGAGTTGTTCGGCCCAGACCTGGGTCTGTGTTTCGATGCGGGTGAGCTCTTCGGTAAGGTCGCGCAGGTAAGGCACGGTGGCGCTGCGGATGAAAACGTGTTTGCCTTGTGCGAGTTCGGTGGCGATTTCGCGTTGGGGGCGTACGATCTGGCGGAGGCGCGAGAGCTGTTTGCGGAGCGCGACGACCTTGGGGAAGAGTTCGTCGGCGGAGATTTCGCGGAGAACGCCTTCCTCGACCTTGTCGATCTCCTGCCGCAGAGCTTCGAGCGGTGGTTTGTAGGCTTCGACCATGTTGTCGAGGATGGTGTGGGCAAAACGATCGGGGCCGCGTACGGGGTCGTTCGCAGTGCGGAGAAAACGTTCGAGCGCCGCGTTGACTGGGTTGAGCGGGCGGTGGTGAAACGTAACGAGGAAATTTTTCCCGAGGAAGAGGTCGAGCTCGGTGGTTTTGAATGCAGGGGCTTCACTCGTATCGACCGCGTGCATGACGAAGTAGAGGTACTCTTCGTAGGCCTCGAGCTTGGGAAAGGGCGTGTCGTTGACGCAGTCCTCGATTGCGAGTGGGTGGAAGACAAAGAGTTTTTCGAGAATTTGGGTGATCTCGCTAGGTGTGGGCTGGGAGAGGTCGATCCAAAGCATGACACCTGGTTCGGCACGCAGGATGGCGAGTTCGTCGGGCGAAGGATCCTGCGCGAAGAGCTTGTGATCGCGGTAGACGAGTGTGGTGATCATGGCGCGGCGTCGGCAGTTAGATCCAGCGGCGCTTTTTACACCACCACCACATGCCGGCAGTGAGAACGATGTTGGCGATCAGTGCGATCGGATAGCCGTAGGGCGATTTGAGCTCGGGCATATGCTCGAAATTCATGCCGTACCAAGTGCCGATAATCGTGGCGGGTAACGTGAGCGCGGTGAGGGCCGTCAGGGCTTTGATGCCCTCGTTGGCTTGGAAATCGGATTTGCTCAGGTAGAGGTCGAAAGAGATGAGGAGTTGATCGGCATAGGACGAAGCCGTTTCGTCAATGCGAAGCAGGTCGTCGCGCAGGTCGCGGAAATAAGGGAGCATGATCGCGCGTACGTGTTTATTTTCACCGTGGGCGAGACGACTGACGACGTCGCGCTGGGGCCGCATGATTTGGCGCAGGCGATTGATGTCGGTGCGAACGTGCAGGAGCTTGGAAATCAGATTTTCGTCGCCTTTTGTGAGGACAACCTCCTCGAGTTCTTCGAGCTCGGCGCGGAGTTCGTCAATCACGGGCTTGTAGTTTTCAACGAGCAGATCGAGCACGGAATGAGCGAGTCGGTCGGGGCCACGAGCGACGACCCCGGTGGCCTTGGCGCAACGGTCCAGCGCGGTTTGGACGGAGCGAAGCGGCTTGCGGTGGAAGGTGACGAGAAAATCTTTGCCGAGAAATAGATCGAGTTCGGTGGTGTTGAATTTCTCTGTACGCGTGAAATCGACGGCGTGGGTGACCATGAAGAGATGGTCGTCATAATCTTCGATTTTCGGGAGTGAACTGGGTGTGACGCAGTCTTCAATTTCTAACGGATGGAATTGAAACACGCCTTCGAGGATGGTCTTGATTTCCTCGTCGGTGGGTTCGGCAAGATCGATCCAAAGCATGAGGCCTTTGTCGGCACGGACAAGGCGTAGGGCTTCGACTTCGAGGTCGCGCCCGACCGGTTTTCCTTCGCTGAAGACAAATGAGTGAATCATGCGTCGGTTTGAAGATTGCGGAGAGTGCGCTAGCGGCAAGCTCAAGTAACAGTCGGAGGCGTTTATGAATCGAATTTATCACAAAAATCGCTGGTCTCTGCCATGGTCTTGGTTTTGCTGAAACCCATGATTACACAACGTTGGTTTAAAGTTGCTGTGGGAATGGCAGCAGGGCTTTTGCTCATGAATACGGTACGCGCCGATGAAGGCATGTGGTTGCTCAATGCGCCACCGCTACAAACGCTCAAGGCGCGCCATGGTTTCGAGCCGACGGCGGCCTGGCTGGAGCACGCGCAGAAATGCGCCGTGCGTTTCAACAGTGGTGGTTCCGGTTCGTTCGTGTCGCCCGACGGGCTGATCATCACGAACCATCACGTAGGTGCTGACGATCTTCAGAAGCTGAGCGATGAGAAACATAACTACCTGCGCGACGGTTTTCATGCGAAAACGCGTGCAGAGGAAATTCGGTGCGTGGACCTTGAGCTCAACGTGCTCATGTCGATTGAGGACGTCACCGCTCGCATCAATACGGCAGTGAAACCTGGTGCTTCTTCGGCCGACGCCTTTGCGGCGCGTCGTGCGATTAAGGCCGAGATCGAAAAAGAGTCGCTCGATAAAACGGGTTTACGCAGCGATGTCGTCACCCTTTACCAGGGAGCCCAGTATCATCTTTATCGATACAAGAAATACACGGACGTGCGGCTCGTCTTTGCACCGGAACAACAGGCGGCGTTCTTTGGCGGCGATCCGGATAATTTCGAATACCCGCGCTTCGATTTGGATTTCTGTCTCTTCCGCGCCTACGAAAACGGGCAGCCGGCGAAGGTTGAACATTCTTTGAAATGGTCCGAAGCGGGGGCGGCTGAAGGGGAACTCGTTTTTGTTACGGGACATCCGGGCTCCACGAGTCGCCTTTATACGTACGCGGAACTGGCTGATGCGCGTGATCGGCGCGTGCCGAAGGTGCTTGAATGGCTAAAAGCGCATGAGGTGTTGCTGCTCAGTTATAGCGGGCGTAGTGCCGAAAACGCACGTCGTGCGCGTGAACTGTTGTTCGGCTATCAGAATTCTCGAAAGGCTTACGATGGTGAACTTGCAGGCTTGCAAGATCCGCAGGTTTTTCAGCGAAAACAGGCAGAAGAGGACCAGTTGAAAAAGCTCGCCGCCGAACGTCCCGAACTAGCCGATACGCGTAATGCCTGGGACGAAATCGCTGCGGCGCAAAAGATCATCGCGCAAACCTCGCCGCGTTATAATTTTCTCGAGCGCTTCGCCGATCGCGGCAGTACGTTGCTGTCCATCGCTCGCGAGTTGTATCGCTCGGCCGCCGAAAAAGCCAAACCCAGCGGGCAACGGCTGCGTGAATTTCGCGATTCAAATAAGGCTTCCTTTGAACTGGGGCTGTTTTCTGATGAACCGATTTATAACGATCTCGAAATCGTGCGCCTTGGTTCCTATCTAACGAACTTGGTGACTGAGTTTGGTGCTGACAATCTGATCGTGAAAGCGGCGCTTGCCGGGAAATCTCCCAGTGAGCGTGCGGCCGAACTGGTTACCGGAACCAAAATAAAGGACGTTGCGGTGCGCAAACAGCTTTACGCGGCGGATGCGGCGGCGGTCGAGAAGGCTGCTGCAAGCGACCCGATGCTTGCGCTGGCGGGTGTGCTTGATTCCGAGGCTCGCGCGGCGCGCAAGATCATCGAGGAGCAGAATGAAGCCAAGGAACAGGCTCAGTCGAAAATCGCCCGGGTTCGCTATGCGCTCAGCGGCACGAGTGTTTATCCAGATGCGACATTCACGCTCCGCTTTGCGTTTGGTACCGTGAAAGGTTACGAGGAACTGGGCGCACGCGTGCCAGCCTTTACCACGATCGAGGGCATGTATGGGCGCTCGGCCGAACATGCCGGGCGTGAGCCCTTTGATTTGCCGAACCGTTGGTTGGCTCAAAAAGGGAAAGTGAAACCTTCAACGCCGATGAATTTTGTGAGCACGTGCGATATCATTGGTGGCAACTCTGGCAGTCCAACATTGAATCGTGCGGGTGAATTTGTGGGCATCATTTTCGATGGTAATATTCAGTCATTGATCGCGGATTTTGCTTATAGCGATACGCAGGGACGTGCGGTTTCTGTGGACGCGCGAGCGATCATTGAAGCGCTTCGCAATATCTACGGCGCCGGCGAACTGGCCGACGAGCTGTTGGGCAAGAAATGATTCCCCACTACGGTTCTTGAGGGCAAAGGAAACCGCCGTCCCGGTTGTGGGGCGGCGGCATCGGTACCGGACGGGTGGTCCGGGGTTTGGCGGTCTTATGACTGCTTATAAAGTTAGCGTTCTGCTAACGATGAAACCTGTACGACCAGTGATTTTGGTCAATCGCGTAGGCGTGGAAATCAGCGGTTATTAGGGTTCGTTAACAGGTGCGAATTGCAGGTAAACTTATTCCTTGCCGAGCTTGAAATTGGCTCATTTCACGAAGTCGTTCTAACTCAACTTTCGGCGCCGTCTTCTTCGTCGGAAAGGGTGTCGTTAGTGCCGAGTTTGAAAAGGCCTTCATCGTCCAAAATCGCGAGAACACCGTCGATCACCTTGGAGCGTTCGATGCCGGAGAGAGCGCGGTACCTGATCGTAAGTTGTTCGGAAATAGCCGTCCGCGCGTCGGAGCGTGCAGTGATGCCGTCGAGAAAGGCGTCCGCTTGGTTAGCGATATCGTCGATGATGGGCTTGAGGTTCAACATCGGAAATCAAAGACAAAGTTTCAGTTTGGGGCCAACTCACGCTCGTGATTCCATTACTTCTTTGAGGGCGTAGTGACGTAAAAAAATGTTTCGGCTGGACGATGGCCGTTGATCTGTAGCTCGACCCGATGACGCCCGGCATGGTGTTTGCGTGTAGTGAAATCGCGGATGGTCTGGTGCTTTTTCAAAATGAGAGTTTTGCGCGGTTGCAGCGGCGCTTCGCTCCATTTGAAAACTTTGGCCGAAGTTTTTCCCGATGCCTTTACGTAATGGATGACATAGTCGACGACCAGTGGGAGCGGCGTTTTGGCCTTGGAAGTAAGTTCGGCGACGATTTCAAGTGGTTCGCCGAGTGCGAGGTGTGCCGGAGCAACGACGAAGCGCCG
>JAYTWC010000206.1:0-2564 GCA_043743635.1 Verrucomicrobiota bacterium
CAAACGGGAGGAAGGACTGGCGGGCAAGGGTCGGCTACAGCTGTAAAGCCACATGATAAAGCGGCTTAAGGCAACATCGGCGCAATGCGCTGATAGTTAAATCTTACTCAAAAATGCTGCCTGCGGTCCTTGTCCGCCATATTAGCGCGGACGGGCAGCATTCAATCGCCGAACTCAGGCACAAATGGCGGCGGTGATTTCGCGGGCTTTTTCTGGGGATACGAGTTTTTCAACCAGCACCAGGCCGAGATCGATCGAAGTGCCGGCGCCGCGCGAGGTGATGATTTTGCCGTCAATAACCACACGTTCGTCCTTAAGGATGTGCGGGAGTTCTTTGGCGACGGAGAAATGGGCGGTGTAGCGGCGGCCCTCGAGCAGGCCGGCGTCGTTGAGCACGGTGGGCGCAGCGCAGATGGCGGCGAGCCAGCGACCGGCGGCGGCTTGTTGTTGTACGAGTTGGCGCACGCGCATGTCGCCTCGGAGATTGAGCACGCCCGGGCCGCCGGGGAGGAAAATGAGGTCGTAGGTCTTTTCGGCAGCTGCCTCGTTGAGTGTCGTGTCTGCGTGCATGGTCACGGAGCACCGGCCGGTGATGTGCGGGCTGTTGCCAAGCGCGGCGATGGTGACTTGGCAACCGGCGCGGCGGAGCAGATCGATCGGAGCGATGGCTTCGATTTCTTCAAATCCCTCTGGCAAAATGGCGAGAACCGTGGGCATGGTTTTAAGTTAACGAAAATGGCTGATCTTGCACCTGGAATATTTTGCGGAAAACACCTCGTCGTGTTTGGCGCCGGCTATGTCGGTGGAGCGGTCGCGCGCGAAGCCGTGCGCTTGGGGGCGCGAGTGACGGCGTTGACCCGAAATCCAACAAAAGTCGCGGCGCTCGCGGGTGATGGTTGCGACGTGGTGGTGGATGAACTCGCGTCAGACGGGTGGCATGGAAAGATCGGGCGGGGAAACGGTGGCGTGGATTTTGTGTTGAATTGCGTGAGTTCGGGTGGCGGGGGAATCGAAGGCTACCGACAAAGTTATGTTGAGGGCATGAAGTCGATTTTGCGCTGGGCGGATGCGAGTGGCGGCGTGGACACGTTTGTCTACACGAGCAGTACGTCGGTGTATTCACAAAGTGGAGGCGTGCGCGTTGACGAAACAATGTCGGTCGGCGGCGATGTGATCGGAACGCCGGCGGTTTTGCTGGAGGCGGAGGAACTGTTGCGCGGGGCTGCGTTGGCGGCGCGGCGACGTTGGTTTATATTGCGGCTCGCGGGAATTTATGGACCGGGGCGACATCGATTGCTGGATCAGTTGCGCGCAGGAGAAACCGAGATCGATGGCTGCGGGAAGCAACGGCTGAATTTAATCCACCGCGATGACATCGTTGCGGCGGTGTTGGCGGCGTTCGCGGCGTCAAAGACGATCGCCAACGAGGTTTTCAACGTGGCCGATAATGGTGCCGCGCGGAAAGACGAAGTCGTTAACTGGCTGGCGCACCAGCTTGGTCGTGGTGGGCCAAGTTTCACTGGCGCGGCGGTGGTTGGACGTCGAGCTGGGTCGCCGGACCGCGTTATTGGGAACGACAAAATCAAGGCGGTGCTTGGCTGGTTGCCGTGTTTCCCGGATTATCGGGCGGGATACCGCGCGATACTTGAGGCTTGAAGATTTCGCGGAGTTGCGAGCGACTGATTGCCCACAAATTTAACTTTTAACCCAATATAATCCCATGGCCGGTGTCGGTAAACTCCTCAAACAAGCTCAGAAAATGCAGCGTCAAATTGAGACGCTCCAAACCCAGCTCGAAGTCAAAGAGATCGATGTGACGAGCGGTGGCGGCGCGGTGAAGATCAAGATCAACGGTTCGGGCAAATTTCTCTCGCTCGTGCTTGATCCGGAATTTTTGAAAGAAGACGCCAAACTCGTTTCTGAAACCATTCTCGCTGCGGTTCAAGACGCCGCGAAGCAGGCGAAGGAGCAAAACGACGCTGAGATGCAGAAGGTGACCTCGGCCTTTCAGATGCCGGGAATGATGTAAGGCGAACGTTCTGAGTTCACGGTTTACGGTTCACGGCTGGCCGCTGGGCAGTTTGTGATTAACCGTGAACCGAGAACCAATACCGTGAACTTTCTCCATGACTCCCGCCTTCGATAAGCTCCAGAAGCACTTGAAACAGCTTCCGGGGCTGGGTTTCCGTTCAGCGGAGCGCATCGCGCTGCACCTGCTCGTCGAAAAACCGGCGCGTTTACCTGCGTTGGTTGACGCATTGCAGGAAGCGGCGAAGGCGGTTAGGCGTTGCGAGCGGTGTGGCAATCTGGCGGAAGGCGATCGCTGTGCGATCTGCGCGGATGAACGCCGCGACCAGTCGATCGTATGCGTCGTCGAACACGTGCCGGATCTTGTAGCGCTGGAACGCTCGGCCGCGTATCGCGGCGTTTATCATGTTCTTCATGGCAAGCTTTCGCCGATCCAAGGCGTTGGGCCAAACGATTTAAATTTTCCTTCACTCTTGGGCCGGATCGAAGCGGGCGAAGTGCGGGAGTTGATTCTTGCGCTGTCGAACGATGTCGAA
>JAYTWC010000207.1:0-16100 GCA_043743635.1 Verrucomicrobiota bacterium
GTACAAATCGGTCCCGCTCGCGCAGTATCTCGCGCAACATCAAAGCTCACGTCAGACTCAGGAATATGAAGGCTTGGCTGATGAAACCGATGCCGCACGTTTCTTCATGATCACTCCTGCGTCTGTTCAACTTACTTGGGAGCAGTTCATGGCGCTGCCGATCCCGGTGATTAAGCAAATGGACTCAGCAGCGGTCGCGGCCGTTACCGCTGTCGGTTAAGCAGCGATTCTGTTCCAGATTGCCTCCTCAGAAAGCGGAATGCGATACGGTTTGCCACCGGGTAGTGTGCGTATTGCGCGCACTGCGCAGCGGTCCGATACGAACTGGTTGTGGCGGCCGATAACTTTGGCGAATTCGGGCACCCAGAAGAAGCCGCGAGCCTTTGCGGCCAAGCGCGCAATCGCGGCCTCTTTGGCGTCCGGAGGCAAAGCGGCGAATCCGGAAAGGGCAGCGGCGAGGCGTTCATCGACAGTCTTTGCAATTAGTGCGACGAGGGCGTGGTCGTTGGAAATTTGAGGGTTTGGAACGAAGGATGATTGAGTCATCTTTCTTTCAATTTCCATTTTGGGGTTTTCTCCTAATAGGGAAAATTGCCTAGGACGGATCATTGCACAGACCATTTTATGTGTCGCAATGAATGGGTTGTGAACGGATGCCGCAGGCGTGTAGGAAACGTCGTAGTTCGTTGATGAATTGGAGGTGCATATTAGTTACGCATACATCTCCGCTATTTGGGCCCGGGTTTTTGATGTCGTTCGCATATATTTGGCAGGTGTTTATAAGGAGTGCCTCTGCTGCTCGGAGTTTTTCTATGTCCAAGTCCCTGGTTGCGAGAACGCCAAAACGCACGTACCGCAATTGGGCGATCGCATTTTCGAACTGATCGTAAACTTCACGCGCTTTTGCATGCCATTTTTCGATCTCCTCCTTTCGCTGTTTCGTTTCCGCTGGGAGATGGCGGACGTGCAGGAAACGCACTGTTGGGTGGAGTGCGTCGGTAAAATCCATCAGCGCCTTGATCGCTTGATCGACATCTTTCAATGCCGATAGCGCTGGTGTGATGGGAGGAGGAATTTTCGCTTTTGAGTACCCGTGGATGAGAAGGCGAATTGCATCTGAATTGTCGCATTGGTGATCAAATGCGATCTGGGCCAAAATTCTTTCTTCTTCGTCAGAAAGACGAACCGATGTCGGTGGTAGTTTCGTGGCCATGTTATTTGCCCTCCTCTTTCTTTTCGGGACGAGCAGCCTTGAATATTTCGTCGGCCGCCATGTCGGCTAGTACGTTTTTCACACGTGCTTTTTCGACGACGTAATTTAGAAGGCGGAGTTGGTTGGCGTCATTCGCGTCCATGCCGATCGAGCGAAGGCGGGAGCAGATGAGATTTTTCAGTACATTTTTCATAGGTTTATTTTAGCTGTATTTCGTCAAGTGAGCTGGCTTGTTGTGTATTACGTGGCTCAAAAATCGGGTCGGTGTGGCGGTGGTCGTTGAGGCTTGCGATCGTGGGAGTTTCGGAGGTACGAAGGCCTCCGATCTGAGCGATCTCTATCTCCACGGTTTGGAGGAATTCTGCCGTGCGGATACGAAACCACTTGTTCCTCGTTTTTGAGCGCCGGCGGAAGCGGATCGAAATGTTACCTTCGATTACCCAGTCCTCGTCCTCAACCATTCCAAGGTCGATAAAGAGCGCGGGTAGGTTGGCTAGGGTTGGTTTCGTGCCGATGGTGCAAGCGTGTTTTGCCACCTTTTTCTCCATCGTTTCCCATCGGGACGTGCGGATCGCTTCGATGTGAGCGTCTGTTGATGTTTGAAGGAGCGGCTTCTGAGATGACTTTCGGGAGTCATTCAACTCCGCAACCAGTTCGTCGGAAAATGAGCGGCATTTGGCGTAGAACGAATTGTCTTTGTTTCGCCGGAAGTAGGGAAGGGACTCACCGTGGAATGCAGGTATGAGAAGGTTCAGGTCTGCGGTTTCTAAAAACCAATCATTATGCCAATACCCGTAGACGGGTGCGCCTTGGGCAAATGATGCGATTGCGTGGGTTTGAAAACGAAGGCGTTCGGCATTCGACAACACCGATCGATCTTCAAATCGCCAAATGCACCAATAACCGTGGATTTCAATCTGGTGCTGCGGTCGGCGTTCACGATTCAACAAGTCGATCGCGAACAGGACTTCATTTGCGAAGGTATCGATCGATTTAGTATCGTGCAGAATCGGTCCATCAAGGTTGTGGTGTCCATGATTCGGATGATGCGGATCTGCGAGGTATTCACCTATGCCGAGGAAATCGGCATAGGTATAAATTGGGATGACGTTGGTTGAAGCCATGGATTTTAAACAGCCTTCGCCAACGTTTCCGCGAACATTTCGAGCTGGTTTGAATTCTCCTGTGGGTTGCTAGCAAGTTTGGCTTTTGGGCTGCGGGCCTTGGTTGCGAGAAAGGCACTCACTCGTTGGAGTTGAGAAATGGTCGCTCTTCCGGCCAGCGTTTTTGCTACCTGATCAAGGCATTCTTTTGCTTCCACGAAGTCTTTCAAGGCGGGGAGAACCTCGATATTCTGGGCGTCGCAAACGGGCTTATTTTCGATCAATGCGTTGTTCTCTTTTCCCCATTCGAAAATTTGTACGCCGGTACCGGGTTTGCCGCCGTTTGCCGCAGCTAAAGTTTCCCATGCGTCTTTGCGACGGTTGGGCATCAACCGTTTCAACGCCAACATGGCTGAAAAGGCAGTTGGTTGATTTGCGTTCACACCACCGATGTCGGCGTAGGCGGAAGCTGAAAGGCGCCAGTCGCGCAGGGTCCGTGCAGAACGATCAAAGTTTTTCAGCGCGAATTGCTCCTGCGTCATTTTTTCTTTGCGGTGCAGTTTTTGGGTGAAAATGACATCGACTGCGGCACCAGCCGCCACTTCGAAAAGAACGGAGGCATCCTGCGTTTTGCTGTATTGATCGATCAGGTTACGGCAATGGGCTTCGACACTCACACCCATTCGAGTGAGCTCTTCGGGAGTAAGCAGTACAAGAGCTGGACCGCTAACAAGATCCTCACGAATGCCGTAAATTTGTTTGGGAGCTTTCGGATTCATGGTGGTAGGTTTAGGGGGTTAATTTGGTAAGTGATTTCATAAAGTTGTAGGTAGGTGTTATTTGGTGGGTAAGAGTGTTTTCCGGAAGGGACCGGACGGATTTCTTGTTCACATTTCGTGGAACCTAATAGTAAATAGTTATTTGCGCTGATTATTGTTCCGCGAACGGTTCGGGCCTGTGCAGAGGGTGTAGTGGATAAAACCCTACAACTGCTCGGTGGACTTTTAGAAAAACCCTGAAATCTAAGCGCCTCATGCGAATTTCGAGGGTTTTGCGCGCCGTTGCATGGGCACACGATCGGCCGCATGGGTTTTGGTCCGGAGAAAAATGGCGGATTCCCTGTTTTAGAGGGTTTCGTTTTTAGAAAACAAAAAACCCGGCCGGAAATCCGGCCGGGTTTTGTTGGTGTGTTATGGTTGCGCGTCGCGGGTTTTTAGATGGCGATCGTGAAGTACTCCTCCAGCTTCAGCGTTTCAGGGTTTTCGGTTGTGACGTTGTCACCGAGAAATTTTCTGTTTCCCCACCATAGCTGGATCGCGATGAAGAGTGCTGCTGCTTCGAGCGGTACTAGCGTTTTTAGGCGTTTCGCGAGTTTGAACTTTGGTCGGTCAGAAAGTTGTTCCAACTTCTCAAGGGTGTTGAGCTCTTCGGCCTCTTCTTCGGCAATGAGGCACGAGAATACAGTCTCGGCTAGGTAGTGCGGCATTTCGCCGATATCGACAGGGATGCCTGCTGCAATGCCGTTGAAGCTATCGAGGAGAGCGATGGCTTCTGAAGTCGATATGGCAGGACGGATTTGTTCGGTCATATCGAGCGTTGTTTTTAGGAAGACAGGAATGTCTGGTATGGAGTCGACGACTGTGCGTTGACGTTCGGTGAACAGTGGAGTGTTCATGTTATTGTTGTTTTTTGGGTTTATTGTTTTTTATGCAGGGGAATTCCTCGTGGATGCGGCCATCGAGGGTATTCCCGTTTGTTTTTGGTTGGGTTCCTCCCCACTGCTTGAAGAAGAATGGGACGTTCGCATCGCGGCATTGGTCGCGTAGTGAACGAATCCATTCGGGATGCACGGGACGGGCACCGACACCACTTTCACCACCGGCGATCAGCCAGTGGATGTTGTGGAGGTCGAGTCCCGGGATGCCTTCGAGCAGGGGTTCGCAGCTGAGGAAGCGGACTTTGGCCGGAATGGAGGCCAAAATTGGAATACGCCTGGTGGCGGCCGTGTTTTCAACGGACGTACCTAACCAGACGTTTTGAGGAATGGGGTGCTCGCTGTAGTAGCGGGCGGCGATTTCTGGACGTTTCGTGAGAACGAGCCAGTCCAGATGTTCAGTCTGGCGAATGAGTTCGTGGAGATCGTCGCGCCAGGGCGAGAGTTCCTCGCGATCTTCGAAGATGTCAGCGAGTGAGGCGGTGAAGACGCGATACCGTATTCCTTGGGCTGCTGCCTCGGCGTTCCATTTGAGCGGGTCTCGCCATGTTAATGGTTTAGTATGAGCGCGTGTGCCATTGGGGCCCCATTGAACGCGTTTGTAACGCTTAGCCATGAGGGTTTCGGCGTAGCAGTGAGCGCATCCTTCGGAGATTTTGGCGCAACCGATCCACGGATTAAACGTGTGATCAGTCCAGGTGATGGGGGAGTTTTTCATAGTTAGGCGATGATGAGTATTTCGGTGAGGTGCTCTGCGGCGGCCTCCGGTTGGTGACGTTTCTGGCACCATTCGAGGGACCGCTGCTTGGTGAGCGGCAGGCATTTGTCGTCGATGGAGGCTGATTGGCCTGCGACAGATAGCCGGTTGCCGACGAGGAAGAAGGCACCGGCGTTGGTCTTGTAGAGGTTCTCCTCTTCGAAGGAGGGGTCCTTGTAGGATAGTCCGTTGGACCACGACGCTATCAAGGTTGCCTTGGTGCTGTCGTAGAGTTGCTGATTGAGGAGCCATTTCATGGAAGTTGCTCCTTTGGTTGTTGTTTTGGCATTATGCTTGTGGGGTTTTTGTGACCGGTCCTGGTGGGCCGGATGAAAGGGGATCCCGTCATAGATGTATCCACGACGGAGATACAGGGGCAGGCGAAGCCTGGTCGTGTATCCGTTTTGTATGGGAAGGTCCGCTGGTATGGGATGGGGGCGGGGCGCTTGTTGCCGCTCCCGTTTCCTGTGGAAGTCGGCCGAAATCTTCGTGCCTTGCTTTCAACCGACTTCCACAGGAACCAAGACCGGCTGTCGCGCTTTCCCGCTGGGGAATTTTATGCGCGGTCCTTCGAATCGAAATCCGATCTGTCGGGAAGGACAGTCGGAGGGAGCCGCTCCGCGATGCTCAGAGTTTACAAACCAGTTTCCGGTTGATTGAGACGCTCGAAAAAAGGGATTACACAAAAGAACTGAGCGCCCGAAGGGTGGGATGTTCTTTTATTTTCCGCTGCTGGAATTGATGGGCGATTAGCCCATCGAGGCTCGAAAGATGGCGGGGCCGTGAATCGCGCCGCGCCATTTGGGTGAGGAGTTGTACTCCGAATCCCAGGCGGAGCGCGTTGCGCTCAAGCTGCATCGAGGCGTTGTAGGCCGAGTATGCTATTCTTGGGAGTGGTGCGACCGGGATTGGTATGCGGAGGACGTTATGTCCGACGAATACGAGGGACTGCGGGAGCGTGTCCTCGCGAGGCCGAATTATTCGTGCCGATGCGTGAAGGCGGGCTTTGTCCTGCCTTCTGGAAAACGGGTTTTGGCGAGGTGTACCTCTGCCGGTTTTATATTTGTTATCGGAGTTGGGACGGGGTCGCGTCTAAGCGCCCCGCCCTTGGAGTTAGAAAAGAAAAAACATTTTTATAAGGGTCTGGGATTTTTCTTTTTCTTTTTCCTCGGGTGGTGGGCATGGGCGTCAGATATCGAAGTCGTCGAACTAATCGCGAGATCGGGCTTGATCGATTTGATCTTCGTACCGTCACCGGGTCCGGCTCCGAACCAGCATTGGTGCCATTTGTGTTTTTGATTTTTTCGTTCCTTCCCGTCTTTCGTGAGCTCTTCTTCTGCGCTCACGATATGGAGACGTTTTTCATCCCGCAGCGCATCGAAATGCCGTTGGATCGTTTTTGCGTCTGCCTTTAGTTTTTGGCCGGACTTCTGGGCTTCATCGGAGATGGCAGTGTGCAGGGTGGCCCAATCGAGGCGGCGGCCATTCTGGCCGGCATCCTTTAAGCAACTGACGATAGCTAGCTTCACGCGTTCGGGATTTGAGATCTTCTCCTCGTTTTTTATCTCTACCCACTCGTGGGTTAGGGAACTTTGGTTTCGTTTTAAATAGAAGTTGGGGATATCACTGGTCCGGGAGCTAACGTGGACTTCCAGGGTCCCTGGTCGGTAATCTTTGCGGGCCAGCATGACGAGGTCAGCGACGCCGTGAACGGCACCGGCACCGCGCATGATTTCTGGGGAAAGTGGGGCTCTGTACTGATTAGACTCCTTGCGCGTGTGATGAACCACGATGTGTGCGACCGGTTCATTTCTGATTTTATGGTTCGCGTCTTCCTTCTCAACGACTGCGATTTTCCGGAGAGCCCGCATGACTCCTTTCATCAGGATATTGTCGTTCTCGTTTAGGCTATGCAGCTGGATCAGCGTATCGAAAATAATCACATCCGGCTTCACGTGTTTGATGAGTGAGCGGAGCTCATTAAAATGGGTTCCGTCTTTTACCTTGGGCGGCTGGCCATACGCAGCCTCCTCAGTCTCCACGATGCTCAGGTCTTGGACTGGGTCGTTGGATTTCGGATCAGCCAGTCCGAAAACATGGGTGAGTGGAAATATGAGCTCCTTCGGAACTTCAGCTCCGTCGATTTTGGTCGGCAGCTGGAATTTTCCGAGCTGCTGACGAAGCCTAATTGAAACCTCGGTCTCGCGCATTTCCAGCGATAGAAATAACACCCGCCAGCTCCACGGTTCGGTTGGTGACTTGGTGGGTGGCGGCAAGATCTCCAGTCCTGGGAAATCCGAAGGTTTATGGGGCAAGGCTCCAAAAAGATATCTTTTTTCGTCCTCCTTAAATGGGAGTGCCAGTGCCAGAGCAATTTCGGATGCCAAAAGGCTTTTGCCTGTCTTGGGTGGAGCGGCGAGCAGCATCTGACTGCCAGGTCGGATGAGCGGTTTGATGATCCACGAATTTTCCGATTCGGGAAAGCGCAGAAGGCGTTCCACGGACCATTTCAGGTCATCCCATTTGGTTGGATCGTCAGGGTTGGCAGGGGGTGCTTCGATCTGGACGGCTTGGGGAACGCTGGAATCGCTCATGGGTTTGCCGATGATGCGGTCCCTGCAATTGATCTGCAAAATTAACTTGGGCTATGGGCGGATTAGAAGCGCAGCTATGGGTGCGCGTTAGAATCTGTCTATGGAGAGATTCGTGGGCATCGGGAAAACGGGGAATTCCCCGTTTTTGCGATTGAGCGAAAGGCCCTGCCATTGACCGAATCTCTCTTCTCGCAAATATCGCACTAGGTGCTGGAGGATTCGATGGACCAGCGGTACGTGGAGCGGCCTATTGGCCGGTCCGTAGACCGGATTTTAAGCCAGCTAACGCTGACAGAAATGGATCGATCGATCAGCCGTCCAGTCTCCAGGAGCGGGGCCTCCGAAGGGGGCTGCGCTCCTGATTTTTGGAGAAATTACACGCCTCACTCACTACCGGCACGCCGATTTGAGTTTTCGGCGAAGAGCTTTCGGCCACCTGGACGTTTCCATCAACTTGGATGACTGTGAGTCGTTTTAGACTCCGGTAGTGGCGTAATGCGGCATTCGAACAGGTCGCCGCAATGCCTCGTATGAGGGGGCCGCATCCAGCAGGATTACTCAATCTCCTCATCGGTTTCCGGTGGTCGTCGCGGGAGAATTCCTTCGTCAGTCAGTTGCTCGATGCCTTCGTGATTCAGGATCATTTCGGCACGGACGACGATGATGGCCGAGAGGATTTCGACATCGTCGATTTTGGAGAGGTGGGGAAACTTCGTATTCAGCTTTTCCTCGACCCAATTGTAGAGGCCTCTGTCTACCTTGGCCTTTTTGTAGCGGCTGATTCGGTTAACGAGTGCCGTGATATAGTTTTTGTAACGTTTGAATAGATTGTCGATCTGAGTTCTAGCCCCGGGATATTTTGCATATGCTCTGCGGAGTGATTGAAGATCTTCCTTGCCCTGTCTAACGCGACGGTGGGTACGCCGACGGCTGGCTTGTATCGCAATGACGAGAAGCTTGGCTTTGAGTTGGGGAAGGGCGTTTGGAGGAATCATGGGTCGTACGGTTTACGGTGAGAGGCGTGCAGGACGTCCGTGTTTGGTGCGTTTGATTGTATCTTTGTCTGGTTAGGATGCGGGGTGAGCGTGTGAGAAGAACAGCCCACCCCGCGTATATCCCATCGATGACCTCAATGCTTTCTTCCTGACAGGAGTGTTCGCAGGAGTCCGGTGCCAGTGAGTGCGGCAAAGAACCAGTCGCTCGGGGCACCGCCGCCACCGCCACCCGAGTTGCCTGCGCCAGACGAATTGCTCGAACCACTGCTGCTCGACGGAGCTGCGTTGATTGTGAGGGTGGCGTTACTGCTGGTGACGGTGCCTGAGGCGTTGGTCAGCGTGACCTTGTAGGTGCCGGCGTTGACGGATTGGGCGTTCGACAAGGTCAACGTGGATGTTGTGGCGCCAGCGATGATGATATTGTCCTTGTACCACTGGCAGGCAGGCGAGGGGGAACCACTTGCCACCACCGAAAGGGTGACGTTGGTGCCGGTGGTGACGGTTTGGCTTTGGGGCTGGGTGACAATGGACGGCCCGAAACTGAGCACGCGGATGGCATGGTTGCCCATATCTGCGACGAACAGGAGGCCACTAGGATCGATTGCCAGTCCGTTCGGGTAGGTGAAGCGGGCTGTGCTGCCGATGCCATTTACCGAACCTGTCGTTTGTGCAAAACCTGCTATCGTCGAGACAGAGCCTGTGGCCAGATCGATGCGGCGGACTGTGTCGTTGCTGGCATCGGATGCATATAGGCAGCCTGCTTGATCGACGGCGAGTCCGGTCACCTGGCTGAAAAAGGCTCCGTATTTGTAGACTCCATTGGTTAGGAAACGGATGTTATCCCCGCTCGAAGGGGTGCCGTTGGCCGTGCCTTCACCCGCGAAGGTGGAAACGTTTCCGGTCGCGAGATTGATTTTGCGAATGACGTAGTTGCCCGTGTCGCCGATGTAGAGGTTATTGGCAGAATCGATGGCGATACTGAGCGGCATGTTAAAACGTGCGGCAGTTCCCGTGCTATTTACCAAACCAGTCACGCCCGCCGCGCCTGCGATAGTGGTGACAGCTCCCGCCGCAGTGATTTTTCGGATCGTGTGGCCGGAGGATTCTGCAACGTACAGATTTCCACTTGCATCGATGGTGATACCCGCAGGGCCGTTGAATCGAGCCTGAGTTCCCGTGTTGTCGACGGAACCGGAAATTCCCGCCGCGCCGGCAAAGATGCTGACCACGCCCGCCGGGGTGATTTTGCGAATAGTGTTGTTGACTTGGTCGGTGACGAATAGGTTGCTAGTCGAATCGATAGCGATGCCGGTCGGCCGGTTGAAGCGAGCGGAAGTACCCGTGCCATCGGTTGATCCAGTCGAACCAGCTAAACCCGCCAGGGTGGAAACTACGCCAAGGGGGCTAATTTTCCTGATAACATGGTTCAATTTGTCTGCGACGTAGAGACTGTCCGTCGAGTCGGAGACGATTGCGGCAGGGTTGTTGAAAGAGGCGGACGTGCCGGTCCCATTGAGCGAGCCGCTGACACCGAGCGTGCCGGCGAGGGTGGTGACGGCAACTGACGGAGCCACGACCAGATTAAGGCTGGCAGTCGTTACCGCTGTGCTGTTGGTTGCGGTCAGGCTGACGGAGAAGCCGCCGGTAGTGGTGGGAGTGCCTGAGATCAGGCCAGTGCTTGTATTGATTGAGAGGCCTGCGGGCAGCCCGATGGCGTTGTAGCTAGTGGGGTTGTTGGTCGCGGCGATCAGGAAAATGAAGGGTTCACTGACCGTGGCGCTCGTGAGGGTCGGAACAGTGATCGCAGGGGCGGGAGGCTGCACCGTTAGAGTGGCTGCCGAGCTGGTGACGCTGCCACGAGCGTTGGTGGCCGTGACGGTATAAGTGCCGGCATTGGCCGTGGTAGTGTTGGAGATCGTGTAGCTAGTGCCAGTGGCTCCGCTGATCGCGGTGCCGTTGAATTTCCATTGGTGGGTGGGCGTCGGCGTGCCCGTTGCGACCGCGGAGAAAGTAACGTTCGCTCCGGCGATGATTGTTTGAGAAACGGGCTGAGTGGTGAAGCTAGGTAGTACGTTGACGGTGACGACGGAGTACTTGTCGCCGTTTATGGCATATTCGGTAGTTTCTGTTGAGTAATTTTGTCGGTAGGAATAGTCTCCCCACGATTCCTGAATGGCGAGGAAGTTGAGCCATTCGGTATAGCCGCCAGGATAAACCGTTTTGCCGTTGATGGTGGTGAGATATTGGCCGCCGGGAATCTGTGTCGTGACGTCAACTCCAGGAATGCCGCCGATGGAAATCCCGCCGAAAGGGCTGGGCGTGAAAGCACCGGAGGAACTTAATGTGCCGGGCGTCATGGTGGCGAGTTCATGATTCGCCGAGAGCGTCCACACATAGACGTCGAGCGGGGCAGCGGTAGCCAGTGCGGGAAGTAGGCAGAACAGGAAGATGGCTATTTTGCGCCTGAAGATATCTGTGAAAGAAGTTAGTACTGAGTATCGAGCAGGTGATATCATCAGATGTTGGGTGTGGTTGGGATTCGTAATTGAATGAAGGCTGGTATTCATACTGATAGACTTAGTTTTGGTTTTTTGAATGGTGTGTAATTGCGCAGCTAGACGTGTTGAGGTAGTTCTAATATGGCTCCGTCGCCGCTCTTGGGCGTAACTTACGGTTGTAGTCCGTGTAGCGTTTTGCCTTTTGCTTCTTAGGTTTTACTTCCGCGGCACACGAACGCCCATCGCATCAAGCCTCCCAGGGAGGAATCTCAGGCGATGTCCGCCGGAGTCGGTAGCCGATATCGTCGAGAACATCTTGCTTGCCTCGATCAGTTCCTCACGTGTGGGTGAAGGGAAACCGGAATCAATAGCATGATCACTGGTTGCTTGAATTGCGCGGGAGAGGTATCCGATCGACAAGCCTTCCTCGAAACTCGAGGTTTGAATCGCGTACTTGGTCAACGTGCGGGCGAAATATTTGATTAAACTTTCCGGAAGAGATACATGTTCGTTGATTCCGTTTCCCATGGCATTCTCTAAGTTAGGTGTTGGTTGTTCTACACGGTTATTGCCGCAGTCATTGGAAATTGAATGACGGTGATCGACTGAGTTCGCCCATGTCCGCCCGGTTGCTCGGACCGGCATTATACCGACAACTTTCAGTCCACGTGCCCTGGCATTGTGGGCAAGTGGAGCGAAATCATTGTCCCCAGAACTAACAGCAAGGTGGGTGATTGAACGGTCACTGATTATGTCACTCGTCGCTTCAATGGAGAGACGAATGTCGGCGGAGTTCTTGCCTGTGGTAGGTACATCAATATAAGTGAAACCTGCGCGATGCAGCTTAGAGATGGGTAGAGAAAATGCGTAATGCCATCCTACAATTTTGGCAGAAACGACCTCGCCATGGGTGGCAGCTAGTTCACGAATCCGTACCATGAGCGCGACTATTTCATCCGCAGTTGGAGGAAGCTGGTAGAGATGTAATATGTTTTCCGCGTCAACATAGAGGGCTATTCTATTCTTCATGGAGGTGGGCATATGATTTCCGGAGATTTATATATTTGTTGATTTTGTGTGCAGGGCTCGAGTGCCACGGGTGATTCGACGGGGTAGTTTGATGTTTTCGCTTGGGAAGTTCGGATTGCGTGGACCTGGGCAAGGGGGAAGATTATTCATCGGTATCATCGCCGTCCTCCTCTTCTAGATCCTCGCTCGTATCGTCTTCCGAAGTTTCCGATGCATCAGTATCAGTGCAAATATGTCCGATAACGTCGAAGAGTCGGCCACGCGGATATTCACTGCAATCGGCACCACAGGTGCATGTAGAAAGCTCGTAGTTCCCGTCTGAATCCTCTGGATTGGCACATTTCGAACAGCAGATTTTCTCGCAGGCGCGGCATTCGTAGATAGTTTCGCCTGACTCATCGTTGTCGCAATGGGGGCAACTTGTATAGTCTTCCATGTTGGGTGAGGTTAAGTTTTATTGCGCTCGAATATTTGGCGGCGGGGTTCTCGGCCCCGCCGCCACGTCGGCTATTTGCTGCTGATCGTTTTTCGAGTGTACCATGCGGTTCCAAAGGGGCCGCGACTTTTCCCATCTTGTATGCGAATGGTTCCATCGGAGGATTTTTTGATGCGGATATGGTGTGACATGTGTTTATCTTTCTTCTTTTATGTTTGTCGCCAGCCGTTGTGGTTGGTTGGACGGAAAGATAATAGCGCAAATTGATTGATGCCGCCATGGTTATGAATTGACCTGCTTGGCCAATTATTGCCAAATTTGGCAAATTCTTGATAAGACTATGTCCCTCTACAAAAAACCGATTTCAAGGCACAATCCGAACCCCAACGGCAGGAATTCAAATATAGACTTGTTTGACGAGACGGAACGCGAGCGGCTGAGCGAATTAATAGAAAAAAAATTCCCGGGAGGGACAGCGCTTTCGTCAAAAGATGAAACGCTTTTTTACCAAGCACTGAAATCGAAGCACGAAGGCGTTGGTGCCCAGATTTCGGTTTATCACTATATCAAAAGGGGTAGAAAAATGCCTTCTGCATTTCGGACAATGGTGGCTAACGTCTTCGGAATAAGCGTGAGCACATTGAATGGGTTTCTTAAGAACGGGGATTGGAATCTAGTACAGGAAGTATTAATGGAGGATTTCGGGGGGAGTGTTAACGAGCCTGAAGCAGAAACGGATTTATACACATATGATATTGCTCGCCACTTTGCTGACTACGAACGACAGATCGAAGAGGTGTGTCGGGAGATGAGGGGAGCTCTCAAAAATCCTGCTTGGGAATATGATGAATTTCCTCATAAAAAATGGCTCGAAATGCTTGATAAACGCGATGCAAAGTATGCGGAGTTGGTTTTACGGGACGTTAATGGTCGAATAATTGCCTATGTCGTTCAATGTGCGCTTAGAGGCGATTGTTTCAGTCGTCTTTTGCGTGGAGAGTTTCGAGATAAGGAACTCAGTTTAGGTATTACCGAAGCGTTTCCGGGGAATCTTGGGATTAATCTATATCTAGTTGCGACTGCAATTAGGACTGGATATCGAATGGAGGATCTTGAGGACTATCTGATTCATTGTTATATTCGAAAAATGCGACAATGGTTAGATGAGAAATTGTTTAAGGTTAGGCACACAGCATGTGTATGTGTCAATGAGCGTGATCGACGTATGATGAAGAAGTTCGGGATGAAAAAGATGTGTGATATAAAAGACCGGCCAGGGGTGTCTATCTACCACTGTGACGGTTTTCTGAAGTCCCCATCAGACTATTTATATGTAACTAAGCAGTAGGAGGCGGAAATTATTTAGACCAAATAACAAGTGAAGGTTAATGAGGGGAGTGTGGTGCCGGTTGGAAAGGCGTATACCCATTACGAACTTCTGAGAAGAAAAGCTATCAGGGAAATATCTGATGACCTTGATCTGCTTGATGATGAGTTTAATAATGAACTCGGTATTAACTCGGACTAGTATTTTATCCCTATGGACGAGTGGGTAAAGTTATTTAATATACTCGGGCCTTGGGTACTGGGCTGGGGCGCATCGAGGTTAAGGAATGCGACCTTGGTGAAGGCGGAAGCAATGGTTATGTGCAGCGATGGGTTCTACGGTTGTTCGCAGGGTTTGGAAACCGACGTGAGCAGCGTCCTTACTCAAGCTGATCTTAGCGCTGCGCTCGCGCTTTTGGCCGAGCGCTATGAAGGGATCAACCGGGATGACGCCACTGTTCTGATCTTGCGCAGGACAATACCGTCGTCGGACTCCGTTACGAATTTAAATAGCGACATGCCGTGATGTGGCATGGTTGTGGTTCAGGCGGGCATCACGCGTGCGTTGGGCGAGGGACTTGGTCGGATTGCCATCTCGACGGGAGTGCTCGGCGCTGGTGAAGCTTTGGTCATGGGGGCCGACGGATTTACGGCTGCACACCGGCGACTTTTGAAAAGGATCTGATCGGCCTGATTAGTCAGAGCGACTTGCGCCAGGAGCTTGACGGATTGTTTTACCGATATGAGGGGAGGCATCGGGATGATACCACGGCGCTCGTGTTGCGGCGTGCCGGAGATGTTTGAATCACTCTTGGTTTTTAGAATAGCAGTGGTGGCGGCTTATTTGCCGATTGCCGACTCTAACGATGCAGTAGGTTCAAAGTGGCCTGATCCGGAAGGCCATCGAAAAACTTGGCGAGAGTTTCGTGAAAAACACTGCCCGGCTCGGATATTTGTGCGAACAGCGTCATGCAGGAACGGAACTTAAGACAATCGATATCACCAAAAATCTCACGCGCTCGATCCGAAGGTGCGTTGAGGACGAGCTGAGTGCATGCGAGGAGACGTGGTCCACGCACCTCATGTGCGAAGTAGGCGCGGGCTTCTGTCTCATCGGCGAGGGCGAAGCGCTGGGCGACGGGGCTTCGCCCCAGACCTTTCAATTGCGGGAAGATAAACCACATCCAGTGGGTTTCCTTTTTGCCCGCACGCAGTTCTTCCAAAACAGCGGCATAAACGTCGTCTTGCGCGGCAACGAAATCGTTGAAACGGGATGGGGTATTGGGCATGGAACTTTGGCGCTGTGACGGGGTTTTTTAGATGTAGGGATTGCGATGAGTGTTTGAGGAGGTCGCCAATCGATTGGCGGAGAAGTGTGGGTCGGCATGTATGATCTTCATGGCGGCGGCTGATTCATCTGGGTTCATGAAAAGACTGAGACCGAGCTGGACGATCAAGATGTTGGGGCGGCTTTTTTCGCGGAGCAGCAGAAGCGTGTCGATGGCGCGCGGGATGCCGTCGGGTGCGGGGTAAAGTTTTCTGGCCAACAGCACCAGCGCGATGGCGGTGCTGCGCGACCAGCCCATTTGGCAATGGACGAGGAGACCCCCTGGCGCGGTCTTGTCAGCGAAGGCGAGGGCGTCGGCGATCACCTCGATTCTTGGCACGCAGACAGCGTCGGTGTCCTTTGCGTTTTCCGTGTCCTCGAAGCGGAGGCGATGAACACTTTTGGCATTAGACAGATCGAGCGGGGCGGTGATCGGACTGCAAATCGAGATCACGTGCCAAAAATGTTTGTCAGTCTTGGTCAGGCGAAGCGCTTCTTCACGGGAGCCTATGGCCAAGTGGCGTTCGAAGAAATCGAGGTACATCGTGGTGTATTGCAGACGAGAGAAAGGTTTTTCCGCTTCAAGAAGGAAGAATCCTCGGATGGCGGTGGTACGGCCGGTTCGATTTTCGCTGCCTAAACGAGCGCGCCGCAAAGCCATGGCGGATGCAGGCTTTCATTTACTGCCTCTGCGCAGAGATTTGGCAATGCTGGTTCGTATACAAATCATCAGTGGCGGGATCGTTTTCTCCTTCCGGGCTTTTATCTGCGCGTCGATGCTGGCGATTGACCTGTGCTTTCCACCTGATCGCTACGTTGCGCGGCTCCTGGTCGCAGTATGGAAGCAACCTATGAGCAAAAAACAAAGTCAAAGCCGCCGTGTCCCGGGGTGCAGACCATTCTCGTAATCTCGACGCGCCATTTGTCGCCAGCGACCGCCGACGCGTTTCGGGCGACCTATGATTTTGGCATCAACTGCTGCTTCATTTCCGGCGGTGGCTTCCTGCTACACATCGACGAGGAGTCTTGCGAAAGCGCTCAGTACTGGCCTGACGACCTGCGCATGGTGGTGGATTTTGCCATCGAGAACGGATGCGCATGGATCGCA
>JAYTWC010000208.1:0-3256 GCA_043743635.1 Verrucomicrobiota bacterium
TCAAGCCCGCTACTCGAGCGATGTCGTTGCCGCCGAAGCCCTCGGCAAAGCCGCCGCCGCTACCCTCATCATCGGTCCCGCAACGTCACGTTGGAATCGTGTCATGGCCGGTGTCGCCCAACGCCTCGGTGGTCGTATCGATACCCACGTCACCAGCCTCTCCACCGCTGATGGCAAACCCGCGGTCGCTCGCTGGTACTATCGACAACGTATGGAAGGCGTCCTCACCCGTACGCAACGTCCGTGGATCACGCTCCTGGAATCCGGCTGCAATTCAGCTTTTTCCGGCGCCCCCGGCACCGCCACCGTCGAACCAGTCGCCACCTCCTTGCCTGGCCAGCGCACCACCGTCACTGGCGTGCAGGCGCCCGCCGCCGACGCCCAAACCATTCGTCCTGACGCAAAACTTCTCTTTGTCGCTGGCGCTGGTTGGACCAAAAAACAAGCCGATGGCCAGACGCATCCGGTTGAGGCCGAAAAGCTCATCCTTGATTTCCTTGGCAAAGCGAAAGCCTCGCTCGGCAGCACCAAGTCACTCGTTGATCTCAGCGGCGAGGGTCAGGCCGTGCTCACATTCATGACGCACATGAACCAGATCGGTCAGACCGGTGCGACTCCGCGTCATCCGAAAGGACTCGCCACCTGCTGTCACGGCGAAGAACCACACACCGTCGGTTGGCGCTTCGTCAACGAACGCCGAGCCATCAACCTCAACCCAGCCTGCAGCTGGGCCCAAGGCAAAGCCGATGTGCTTTACGTCGCCGACAGCTTCGCCGTCATGAGCCGGGTCAATGCACTTCTCGCTGCCAAATAAACGAAGTCGCCAACACCTTTTGATACCGACAGGCGCGCCCTTCACGGCGCGCCTTTTTGTTGCGCACGCAAAGGCTTGGCGGACGGTCCGACAAATGTTTGTTTTCAACCTGTGACCGCGACGCCGTCAAGACACCCTGCAACCCGCATTTGGCTCATCGCCCTCGCCTTGTTCGTCGGCACGCTGCTCATCTTCTCCCGCTCGCTCTCCTGCGAATTTCTCAACTACGACGATCAAGATTACATAACTCACAACACTCACGTCCAAGCCGGCCTCACCACCGACTCCGTACGCTGGGCCTTCACCGCCACCGCCGCATCAAACTGGCATCCGCTTACCTGGATTTCGCACGAGCTCGACTGGACTCTTTACGGCAATAACCCCGTCGGACATCACGCAACCAATGTCTTGATCCACTCCTTCAGCGCCGTCTTGGTTTTCCTCACGCTGCGCCGCCTGACGAGTGCCTTCTGGACTGCCGCTTTTTGTGCCGCACTCTGGGCCTGGCATCCACTGCGAGTCGAATCTGTCACGTGGATTGCCGAACGAAAAGACGTACTTGGCGCTTTCTTCTGGTTTTTAACCCTGTTGGCATGGACTGGTTACATACAAGACCAGCGCAACCATGCTACTTGTGCGTGGCGCTGGTACGCGTTCGCCCTTGCCTCCTTCATTCTTGGCCTCTTGAGCAAGCCGATGCTGGTCACGCTTCCTTGCGTCTTTTTTCTCCTCGATTTCTGGCCACTCAAACGCAGCCCCTGGCCAAAGTTTGTCGCTCCTACGCCCATCGCTCCCTTTGAAACAAAGAACCGCACAACCAAAGCCCAGGCTACAAACGCTGCCCCTACTGATTCTGCACGGCGATCCGGCTCGTTTACCGTCCTCCTATTTGAAAAAGCCCCTTTCATTCTTCTCAGTATTGCCTCCTGTATCATCACGTACATTGCGCAAAAATCAGGCGGCGCTGTTTCAGCTGATCTCACCTTCGGACCCCGGCTCGCGAATGCCTTCATCTCGATTCCCCGCTACCTCGAAAAATTTCTCTGGCCGTCCGACCTTGCTGTATTGTACCCACATCCTGGATACTGGAGCGCCGGTCTTGTTTTGCTCGCCGTGTTCTTCACCATCGGGGCAACTGTGTTTACGTTCATTCAATGGCATCGGCGTCCATGGTTAGCTATCGGCTGGTTCTGGTTCACCGGGACACTCGTACCCGTCAGCGGCATTGTCCAAGTTGGACTTCAATCGATCGCTGATCGCTACACCTACATCCCAATCATCGGCATTCAAATTGCCACGCTCTGGACCCTGCGCGATATCGCCACGGCAGCTTCGATCCGCCGGGCTTTCGCCGTTGGGGCCGGTGCCATTCTCTTCACCTGCGCTATTGCTACTTGGACCACGCAAGCTGCTTGGAAAAACTCCTTCACTCTATTTACCCGCGCCGTCCAGGTCACCCAGGAAAACTATCTCGCCTGGAATAACCTTGGCACCTGGTACTCCGAACAAAAGCTCTTCGCCGAATCGATTCCATGTTACCGTGAATCAATCGCGATCAGAGCCGACTATGCGATTGCGCACAATAATCTCGGCCATGCCCTTGCCGAGACAGGCGCCATACCCGAAGCACTCGAACACTACCGTGTCGCGCTCCTGATCAACCCCAAGCATCTCACAACCCATTGCAACTATGCCAACGCCTTGACCGATGCCGGCAAACCAGACGAAGCGCTCAAACATTATCAGATCGTTCTGGATCAAGACAAAACCAATACAGATGCCCTAAATGGCCGTGGCATGGCTCTCGCACTCCAAGGCAATTTTATCGAAGCGGAAAAGACATTACGCACCGCCATAGCCCTCCAACAATCAACCGGGAAAATCGACGCGCGTACCAATCTTGCGACCCTTTACGCCATGAACCGACGTTTTGCGGAAGCCGCCTGCGAATACCGCATCATTCTCCAAAACTCACCGAATGAAGCGCAGGTGCATAACAATCTCGCCAACGTCCTTTTCAGCCAGAACGCGTCCGCCGAAGCCGTCGAACACTACCACCGCGCAATTGAACTTCGTCCTCGCAACCCTGAAGCCCACAGTAATCTCGGACTCGCGCTGATCCAGCTCAGCCGCTTTGAAGAAGCGCGCCAAGAGCTTCATATTGCCTTGGAGCAGCAACCCAATCTCCCGCAAATCCGTGCCGTTTTGAAAGAATTAGACGAGGCGCATCCCGCAAGACCGCCGACGCCCTAACTCCCTGGTATTGAATAAAATGGTCGGGCTGGTGAGATTCGAACTCACGACCTCTTGCACCCCATGCAAGCGCGCTACCAGGCTACGCTACAACCCGAACGAAGAGGGATCACAAAGTAGCATGCTTTCAAAGGAAGCAAGTGGTTTTTTTGACCAACCTGAAAACCCGCAGCGTTATCCCGAAAACCT
>JAYTWC010000209.1:0-3227 GCA_043743635.1 Verrucomicrobiota bacterium
ACTTCATCGCACAGTGCTAGGTGGTTTTGGAGGGCTTCCGTTGGTGTCATTGGGAGTGGCGGGAAGAGTGGTGAGGAGGTCGTTTTTCGAGGTAAAGACGGTGGTGAGCTGGTGATCGGTGGTTTGTTCCCAATTCAGATGTTTGAGACGCCAGTCAGCCATTTCATAGAGGTCGACCATTTCCTGATGATGGGGTCCATCTCCCGTCGAAGACTTCGCGTTGTCAACGATGCTCTGGTAGCACTCGCGAGCGCGGTCGAACATGCGGAGGCGTTCGGAACAGAGTCCGATTTGGTAGACAACCGGTAAGCGCCAGCTTGGTTCTGGCGAGAGGTTTGCAAGATTTTGGTAAATGACGAGGGCGCTGCCGAAATCGCCTTGTTCGTAAAATTGATTGGCGAGTTGGTTGCCGGTTTTGCGTTGCCAGTAGGTCCAGCGTTTGGGGTCGGCCTGGACGAATTTTTTTTCGGCGCGGAGGAGTTCGAGCGCTACGGCGAGTGATTCGTTATAGCGGCCGAGCTGGCGAAGCGAGGTGGCGAGCAGGTAGCGGGCCTCGGGAACGTTTTCGTCGTTTGGATTTTGGTCGAGAAATGCGCGGAAGCCGGAGACCGCTTTCTCGTGATCACCGGCGAGGGTGATTGCGTACACGGATTTGAAGTGAGCGCGGGCGCGGTCGTCGGGAGTGAGGTCGAGAAGTTTAAGCCGGGAGAAAAATCGATTGGCTTGTTCGTAGTCGCCCGCTTGGAAATAGGTTTCCGCGATTTCGAATTGGGCCGTGCGAGCGAGTTGTCGGTAGTTGTCGGTGTTGTCTTCGGGGAGTTTGAGCGTGGTATTGATGACGTTGTAAAAGCGTGCGATGGCGGGTTTGTAGGCGCCGAGGGCGCGGAGCGTGCGACCGAGTTCTAGGTAGACGACGGGGAGTAGCGGGTCGTCGGGCGATTGTTTGATGAGGGTTTCGTAGACTGCGGCCGCCTTGGTGAACTCAGTTTTCTTTCGGTAGGTGCGGGCAAGGCCCATCAAGGCGATGTGGTCTTGTTCGGGTGTTGCTTTTTCCGCGAGGACTTGGCGGAAAGCGAGTTCGGAGGAAGTGTAGTCGCCAAGTTCAATTTTTGCCTGGCCGATTCGGAGGAGGCTGGCGATTTCGTCGGGCGTGGCGGCTTTAACTTCGTTCGGTGGATGAATGCTGAATTGAGGGCCGGTTTCAGCGGAGGCTTTTCCTGGAGCTGTTGGTTCATGCGCCGTTGGTGACGGCGCGGCGGCGTGGCCTTCGTGCTCGGTCGGAGCAGGCGTGGCGTTTGGTACAGAGACAGCGTGAGACTCTTGATGCCCCTCGGTGGTGCCGGCGGGTTGGGCCTTGGCGAG
The DNA here is from genome assembly GCA_043743635.1 of Verrucomicrobiota bacterium. Taxonomy (GTDB): domain Bacteria; phylum Verrucomicrobiota; class Verrucomicrobiia; order Opitutales; family Opitutaceae; genus JADKHC01. Next base: position 1,363 of record JAYTWC010000209.1, read on the forward strand.
ATGTTCCTCAGGTGCAGCTGGTACAGGTTCGTGGGCGACGACGGCCGGAGCAGAATGTACGGAAGGCTTCGCGGCAGGTTCTTTGATTTCTGTCTCGTGTGTGGGGACAGGTTCGGCGGCCGGCTCGGCGGGTGGCAGAAGTTTCTCTGCTAGAGCCGTAACGGGCGGAAAGTGTACTTTGGGTGCTTCTGGTTCTTTTGCTGCGGGCTGTTTTGCGGAAGGATCTTTGGGTGTCAGTGGTGCCGTGGTGACCGCAGTGTGTTCAGGCGCGGTGGATGTGTGCTCGGGTGTTGCCGGCGTTTCTTCGGGTGCGGCAGGGGTGTCTTCGGGTGCGAGTTGAGCCGTCGCTTGTGGTGTGGTGACGGGTTCTGTTGACGCAGACACCTCGGCCAGTGCGGCCGAGGTGAAGGTGGCAAACGCGAGGAGCGTTAGGAGGCGAAATATCATTGCTGTCGGTAAGTAGCGGAACTGGGCGGTGCGGTGGATCCGCGTGGTTGGGTGGTGGTGAAAGGAACCGATGGACCGCCGCTATCGGAGGCGCCGGGAAAACGGAAGAAGGGCAGTACGTCTTCGGGGCGGATTTCAGTTTTGGTGTCGTCCGGTAGAATTGAGACCGGCTTCGGCAAATCGGAAGGCGGTGTTGAATCGATTGGTAATTTGGGTGCGGTGGATTCCGAGGAGGGTGTTTGCCCTACAGTTGAGGTGTTTGAAGTATCGGCACTTTTTTGTGCGGATTCAGGAGTGTTGACGGGTAGTTTGAGCGGGGGATGCTCTGGCAACACGGGTTCTGGGGGCAGAGTTTGTTCTTTGAAGTCAAAACGCAGCGGAGCCGGCCCTATCATGGCTAGGTAGTTGCGTTGGTTGGTGCGCTGAGTCGGCTTGTATTCAGGCGAGCTGTTCACGGGTGCGACTGCAGCAGCGCGTTGCGGTGTGCTCAAGGCGGCTGCGCCTGGAGTAATCGCGATGAGGGCCCAAGTTAACACGATGCCGCAAACCACTCGCAGCATAAGAGTTAACAAGGAGTCGTGGGAGAATTTCATAGCAGTCCCTTCAATCCGAAGGTTGTCGGATCGTCTGATAAGGCCCCGCTCAATTATCGGCTGGTGATGGGGTTTCTGGAGAGGAAAAGCATAAACTTTCTAATTGTTTAATAAAAATGACTTATGGAAAACTTGTCTCGGGTCTTTGGACAGGACGGCGAAGTTTTGTGGTAGTGGTTCGCAATTCGGAGCGCGTTGAGGGGATAAAAAAACCGCGCCTCAAAATGAGGCGCGGTCTCGCAGGGGGCCGCGCGAGTCTTGCGGACTGCGGCGGCTAGAGGGTTTGGTTTATTAAGCTACGGCAGATGCGGCGTGAGTGGAGCCTGCTGTGCGGGCGAAGCTGCTCTTTGCATCTGCGAGCGAATCATGAAATTGCCAATTGCGGGTATCTTCGAAGCCTTTGCACTCAGATACGATCTGGCTGTTGCCAACCAAGGTGTACTGAAGGGCCAGATCTTTGCAGGTCTGCATCGCTTGGATGAGCAGCTTGATCACGGCCATGTTAAGACCTTTGAGTTCATGAAGATCGATCACGGCTTTGACGATGCCAGTGTCTACGGCTTCAGATATCTTCGGTTTGAGATAGTTTAACACTTCGCCGACCACGCCTTGGGAGGTGTTTTCTGGCAGGCGCATGATGAAGACGTCGCCATCGAGCGTGAAATAGCGTTGAGAGGTGTCGAGGTTCATCGCCTTGGCGATCTTTGACTCGAGCTCAGGCACTTCGATCGGTTTGGTAACGATGTAGGAGAAACCGACTTGCTGCGCCTGTTGTTGCGCGGCCATTTCGGTTTTTACGACCAGCGCGAAGATCGGAGTGTACTT
>JAYTWC010000210.1:0-2828 GCA_043743635.1 Verrucomicrobiota bacterium
GCTTCGGCCAAACGCAATTCCTGCTGCACCGCCTCCGTCACAACCGGGAAAACACCAAGCTCATTCATCTGCGCCAACCGCAAAGCCGGTTGAGCCGCGCGCTTGCCTGTGATCTCGTCGACCAGTTCGGCCCGGCCTGCCTCGGACAACCGATCCATCAACGTTAACAACGGCAGCGTGATCTTCCCGCTGGCCAGATCCGTTCCAAGCGTTTTACCGATCCTCTTCTCATCGCCAAAGAAATCCGCCAGATCGTCATACACCTGATAAGCGATACCGAGATGACGCCCAAAATTCGCCGCCGCTTCGACAAACGCCTGCGAATAACCGCCGTAACGGCTACCGAGATAACACGAGACGCGAAACAGCTCCGCCGTCTTCAGATCGATGATTCGCTCATAATCTGCGCGTGAAATATTTGTCGAACCACGCCTTAGCGTCTGGATAATTTCGCCCGCACAAACCTTGCGCATCGAATCCGAAACTGCCTGGCAAACCTCGGTCGTCGGAAAACGCGTCGCTAAGTTCAGCGCGTGCGAAAACAGCGCATCACCCAGCAACACAGCAGCCGTTGCACCATATTCACGCGTCGCCGTGGGCCGGTTGCGGCGCACGTCTGCCTCGTCCATGATGTCATCATGCACGAGCGATGCGAGGTGTACCAACTCGACCACGCTCGCGATCCGCACGAGATCGTTCGTGACGTCGCCGCCCGTCCAACCACTCGTAAACACCAAAGCCGGACGGATACGTTTTCCCGAGGTATCGATGCAGTAATCCGCCATCCCGCGAATCTCCGGCTCAAACGCGTCAAGTTGCGCGCGCATGAACACGTCCAGCGCCGCCATGTGTGGTTTCAGCATGGAGAAAACGGCCGCAAAGTCTTGCGCGCCGGTGGAAACAGATTCGTTGCGATTACTGGCGGTCATGGAAGTGCGTCAAATTACGAAACGTTCTCAAAATGGCTAATCAAAACCGGCCACGCCCAAGCAAAAACCTCCCTGTAACATTTCGGCCAGGACCCTCGTATAAGCCGCTGTAAGCAAATCAAACCTATGAAAAATTCCAATTCTTCCAAAATCGTCACCACCGCCCTTCTCGCCGGGGCTTTGTTCCTTACCGCAACCGCCGCCTCCGCCGCCGTCGACACCGTCAAGAAACCCCACACCCGCACGCGCTCAGGCACGTACGAAACCAGCAAGGGCAACTCCGGCTCGTTCAGCGAAACCACAACTCGCGCTAAGGGCCAGAAAACAACCGACGCCACGTGGACCAACCAGGACGGCAAGGTCGGCACGCACGAAGCCACCCGCTCCTACGACAAAACCACAGGCACAGGTACAACTTCCAGTTCAACCACCTTGCCCAACGGCAAAACCGAATCCCGCGAAGGCACGCTCACCAAGACCGGCGAGGCCTCCATCGAAGCCAAAGGCACCATCACTGGCCCGAAAGGCAAAACCAGCGCCTACGACATCGTAAGCACCAAGACCGATGACGGCCGCTCCGCCACCGGCACGATCACCGGCCCCAATGGCAAAGTCGCCACCGTCGCCAGCACCACGGAGAAAGTTGGCACCGGCGAAATCGAACGCACAACGACCATCACCGGCCCTGGCGGAAAAACCGAACAGAAAGCTATCGACACAAAAGTGAACGCCGACGGCTCCGGCACCCGCACCGTCGAAATCACCAAGCGCGACGGCACCACGGAAACCCGCACGCTGACCTTCCAGGCCAACCCCACCGTAAACCCAACGCCCACGAACTGATCGCCTGCACGTTTGCCAAAACTCACCACCGGCGTTCGAATTCCCTCGAACGCCGACTTCGTATCCAGCCCTCAATCTTTACGTTAAAAAATGCGGCGGCCCGGTAACATTTCGCACGGCCGCCGCGTATGCTTCAATAACATGAAAAAAACATTCCTCATCTCCACCGCGCTCGCCGCCACACTCTTCGCCACGAGTTCCATCGCTCTCCAAGCCCGTCCTAACAACGCCGACCAGCCCGCCGGTCACGAACGCGCCTTCAAACCCGGTCAGCTCAAAGCCAAACTCGGCCTCACCAACGACCAAGCCGCCAAAATCAAAACCGAGTTCCTCGCCCAAAAAGAACCTTTGAAAGAAAAAGCTAAGAACGTTCACACCGCCCGCTCGCACCTCCGCGACGCCATCCAGTCCGGCGCGCCCGAAGCCGACCTTCGCACCGCAGCCGCCGCGATTGGCACAGCCGAAGGCGATCTCGCCGTCGTGCGCTCAGCCCTTTTCGCCCGCATCTCACCGATCCTCACACCTGAACAGCTCACCAAACTTCGCGAAATGCAGGCCAAACGCTGATTAAATCGACCCCATCGTTCAGATTGCTATTAATCAGCCGTCCTCCGAATAACTTTACCTCGTGGTTAACGCTGATGCTGAACTCGTGGCCCGCGTCAGGGCCGGATCGCCCGACGCCTACACCGAACTGGTCCGCAACAACCAACAACAGGTCTTCTCCATCCTTCACCGCTATGAACGCGATCTCCACCTGGTCGAAGATCTCGCGCAAGACACCTTCACCAAGGCTTGGCGTGCCCTCGCCAGCTTCGATGGACGCGCCCCATTTCAGCATTGGCTCTCGCGCATCGCGGTTCACGTTGCACTCGACCACGTTCGCCGCCGCAAACGCCTCTCCGGCACCGTTTCCCTACCCGAAATCGGCGAAGACTCTGTTTCCTGGTTGCGCGACGAACTTCCGCCCCGCGAACTCGAGGCCCGCCAGGCCCGCGAAATCCTCGACCTCGCCATGCAATCCCTTTCACCGGCCGAACAAGTCGTTATCACCCT
>JAYTWC010000211.1:0-5543 GCA_043743635.1 Verrucomicrobiota bacterium
CGGTTCTTGATCTGTGAACGTTCGTTTTGGCAAACCACCACGATGCCGGTTGGAATATGGGTCATGCGCACGGCCGAGTCCGTGGTATTAACGCCCTGACCGCCCTTGCCGGAGGAACGATAAACATCGATGCGGATCTCTGTCTCGGGAATCTCGATTTCGATTTCATCGGTAATTTCCGCAACCACATCGATGGCACAAAAGGATGTGTGCCGGCGCTTGTTGGAGTCGAACGGACTGATACGCACCAAGCGATGCACACCGCGTTCGGCCTTGACGTAACCGTAGGCGTTTTCGCCTTTGATAAGCATCGTGGCCTTGCTGATGCCGGCTTGGTCGCCCACCTGTACGTCCTGCACCTCGACCTCGAAACCCCTTCGCTCGGCCCAGCGATTATACATGCGAAAAATTATATCGGCCCAATCATTCGCCTCAGTCCCACCCGCGCCGGACTGGATGGAAAGGATGGCGTTGTTCTTGTCGAACTGACCGCTGAGAAAGGAACCTATTTCAAGTTTGTCGAGTTCACCCACCATGGTTTCGACGGTGGAATCAAGCTCTTTGGCATACATTTCCTGTTCCGCGCCCTCAACCGATTCAACGAGCTCACGCATGACGTCAACGTCGCCGAGTCGTTTATTGAACTCCACCAAACCGCCAATCGCGCGCTTCAGTCCATTGACCTTGACGATATGTTTTTGTGCACCGATCTGATTATCCCAAAAAGTGGGAGCCCCCATCTGCGCTTCGAGGGCCTCTATCTCGCGCTGCTTTTGGTCGACGTCAAAGATACCTCCACAGGTACCCGGCGCGCTTCTTAATGTTCTCGATATGGGAAAAAGTCTCGGGAGCGATCATGTTTGTAAGGGATCATGGCCGCGAAAAGCCCGGCACGGCGCAAGCGGAAACTTCGTTTCACATCGGAGGACGCGAGCGGGCAGGCATCTCGCGCAGCACGTCGCAAAAGCGCTGAAGCTTCTCAGCACTCTTAATTCCTGGGACACTTTCGATACCGCTGTTCACGTCGACTAGGCGCGCCCGGGTCGCAGTCAACGCAGCGTGAATATTCTCAGCATTCAATCCACCCGCTAGAATCCAGTTCAAACGCGAATGCTCCTCCTGCAACCGGGCAAACGCCTGCCAATCACCGGTGTGCCCTGTGCCGCCGTAGGTGCCAGCCTGATACGTGTCGAAGAGAAACGTCCCCGCGAGCGCAAACAAAGCCGGCTCAATCGCCTCGCCAGGCGGCACACGCGGAGCCAGCCAAAGCCGTTCCGGAGTCACTTCTGCGGCCCACGCCTCGACCCGCGCGAGTGGCGTCGTCAGTGGAAAATGAACCTGGAAGAAATCAAAACCAGCGACCTTCAATCGGGATAAATCATCAACCGAAGGATCAACCGTCACTGCCACCCGGGGCTTGCGAGGGAGATTGCCTGACATCACGTGATACGAATCCAGCGAAATATACCGCGCCGACTTCGGATAAAAAATAAATCCCAGGAAATCGGCACCGTGCACATCCGCCATTGCTGCATCCACCTGCGATGTCAGCCCACAGACTTTGAAACGCACGCCGTTGATCATGGGATTTCGTTCAGTTCTTTTTGCCCGGCCGATCAGAAGGAATTTGCCGAGGCAATCACATGGTCCACTTGCGCGTCCGTTAGTTCCGGAAAAATCGGCAGGCTGACACACGTTGCACACGCCTGCTCCGCCACCGGAAACGAACCAACGCCGCACCCCAACCCAGCATAACATTTTTGCAAATGCAGCGGTACCGGATAGATCAGATCCGTGCCGATCTCGTGCTTGGCCAGATGCTCGCGCAACGCATCGCGACGTGGATGGCGAATCGTGAACTGATGAAACACGCTCTGACCATACTCGACCTGCGCCGGCAAAATCGCATCCGCGAGCTTCAATTGAGCGCGATAACGCCCAGCGATTTCTTGACGACGCACCGTCCAGTCGGCGAGGTGCGGAAGTTTCACATTGAGCAATGCACCTTGAAAACCGTCCATGCGGAAATTACCGCCCACGATGTCGTGGTAATAACGCCGGTCCGAACCGTGCACGCGAATGTGTCGGGCTTTTGTGAATACATCATCGCGACGCGACGTCAGCGCCCCACCCTCGCCACAACCGCCGAGATTCTTCGTCGGGTAAAAACTAAACGTGCCCAAATCGCCAATCTGGCCGACCGGCACACCCTTGTACTTCGCACCAACCGCCTGCGCGCAATCTTCGATCACGAACAAGTTATGCTTACGGGCGATCGCCATGATCTCGTCCATTCGCGCCGGCTGACCAAACAAGTGAACCACAATAATTCCCTTCGTACGTGGCGTGATCGCAGCCTCCACTTTCACCGGATCTAGATTAAGTGTGCTCGCCTCAACATCGACGAACTTCGGTGTCGCTCCGACATAACTAATGCCCCATGCCGACGAAATAAACGTGAACGGCGGCACAATCACTTCGTCGCCCGGCCCGAAGCCCGCGAGCATACAACCGATGTGCAACGGCGATGTACCACTGTTAAAACCCAGTGCTCTCGAGTAACCAAGCGCTACCGAGAAATTTTTTTCGAAATCCTCCACGTCCTTACCGAGACAAAAACGATTCCCATCATACGTCGCCGTGAGCGCGGCGAGCGCCTGTTCGCGGATGGCCTTGTGTTGCAGCGAGAGATCGAGAAACGGAACTTTCATAGCGTGGTCGCCATCTCGCCAAATTTCCCGGCAAAGGGAAAGGTCCAAATTTGCAACCGACAAAACACCGCTCCCACCGCCCGGTCCAGTCGAGGCACAAAAAAGCCTCCGCCGGAAACACCGTTCGGAGGCCAATGTTGCAAAGCGGTTTAGGATTCGTGCGGCGAAATGGACATTTCCAGCTCCGCAATCACGTAAGTACGCAACCAAACCGGCGCATCCACGGGATCCGGGGCAAAAGCATCGTCCTCATATAAAAACCTCACAAAATCCCGCGCCGCATCTTCGGCCAGCAACGTTTCAGGAACATATAACGCTGCACGTGAGGCCAATTCCAACTCCTTTAACAACGACCAAGCGGTCGTGACTGAAGTTGCATGTTCAAACGGATGCTTGCTCTGAATCAACATGCTCTGAACGTGATCTATGAACCGCTCTGCTTTTGTTTTCATCGTTGTCTCCTCTCATCTTTGTTTAGGATTTGGCGACAGGTTATGGATTCTCTAAAAGCCCCCCTACTTCGTAGGGTAATCACCCTACTGTCTCCGCACTCATCAGCAAGCTTAGGAATTCACTTTCCTGAAGATTTCCCTGCGCCATTGGTAGGCGCACACAATCCATGATTCCCGAGCTATCGCACCAGCAATGCTCGCACCAACCGGTCGTCGCCGTCGTTACTCGCCGGTTTCAGTCCCGCCGCCGCACAGAGCAAATTATAAACGTGAATATTTTCGACCGGCTCGATGCATGCGCCATTCCCTCTGAACGCTGGCCCGCACACCACGAGAATGCCCTGCATCGATTTGAGCGCTGGATCATAACCATGCTCACCTTTCGAATAGTGACCCTGCTTGGTCTTAAACCAGCTAAGCCGTTGCAGGTGCCAGCCTTCGTCCGCTAAAATCCATACCGGCGGCTGACGCGGATTCGGCGTCACCGCAAGACGAGCCGGAAGATCCTCAACCCGATACGCCTTCATCTGCGCCGGTAGCTTCGCGAGCTTGGCCATGAGTGCAGCAATATCGCCATCGTTTGGCCTCAAACCCGCCACCGGCCCCTCGAAGTCCATCTGAATCGTATTCAAATCGACATAATCATCCAAAATCACCACGCGCTCTTCGCTCAACGCCGTCATACCGTGGTCGGAAACAACAACGATATTCAACGCAATCCGCTTCGCCTCTGCACGCGCCAAAATCGCGCCCACCTGAGCATCAAGTTTTTTGATCGCCTGACCCATCTCCGGCGAAACCGGACCGCTCGCGTGTCCCACAGAATTCGCCTCCTCTAAATAGAACGTGATTACCGCTGGGCGCTCAAGAGTCGGCAATTCAAGCCACCGCATCAACTCTGCCAGACGCTCCTCAAACGCCACCGAATAGTCGTATGGCTTCCAAAACGTCGGCCTCAGACCACCGATCTCCGCCTCCGAACCCGGCCAGAAATAACACGCGCTCGCCCGGCCCTGCCGCACCGCCGTGATCCAAATCGGCTCGCCGCCCCACCAACTCCCGTCGTGAATCGATGCCGGTTGGTTATAGGAAAAATAACGTCCGGTCGAAGAATCAAAGAACCGATTATTGACGATCCCGTGATGCGACGGCCTCAACCCAGTCGCGATGGAATAGTGATTGGGAAACGTGTTTGACGGGAACACAGGAATCAGACCACGCGCCGACGCACCTTCCGCTTTTAACCGACGTAAATTCGGTGTTTCCGCCGGATACAGATCGCAATAATCCCACCGAAATCCATCCAGCGAAATCAACAACACCGGCGCGGCCTCAGTTGGTTTTGCCAAGCGCCACCAACCAAACCACGACAGCGCCCCAAGCAGCAGCACCGAAAACGTGGCAAAATAGAAGCGTCGAGAAATCACTCCCCGACGCTTCAAAACTTTCTATCCGAGGCAACGTATTACAATCGGCCATCCTCGGCGTGCGCAACAAACGCTCGCCACGACGCCTCAAACGCCCGCCGTTGCCAGTTTATTTTCCGCCGCAGCCGTCAACAATTCCTCAGCAAAAATAAACGCTCCACACTGATCACAAACATCCAATTCAAGCGACCCACGCATGCCCGCCATGTGCGCGCGTGGAAGGCGAATATGACAGCCGCCACAAACACCCTTGCGCAAGGGCGCGATACCCGTGCGGCCCTGCGCCAGCATGCGGTCAAAATGGCCCAAAATCGCCGTCGGCACCTGTTCCCGCAACACGATCTGCCGCGGAGTAAAGGCGACTTTGGCCACAGGGCGAACCGACGTGCTCACACGAGCGATCGATTGAAGTTCTTGGAGGGATTTAATGATCTGGATAGCGTCCATGCGTGCACAATTGCACCCAACATGCCACGGAAACAGGCAACACCATTAGATGCTGATTTAAAGCATTTTATAATACTCCCGAGCAAACAATGCTCGCCGACAAATCAATTTTAGCTCAATTTATGCGCCTAATTTTTGCTGTTAGCGCAATCACCGAACCACTCCATCATGCCCTTCGGCAAAACCCAAATCCTCGTCTTCAATCGCGATGCACTGACGGCCAATCAGCGCTGCGACACCCTCAGCAAAGCCGGTCATCAAGTTTCTATTGCCCTGGACGACCGCGACGCGCTCGCCCTGTCTGAGCAGAAAATTTTCAACCTGATCGCCATGGAAATTGATGCCCTGAAACCCGAGACGGCGGCATTCATGAACAAGATCCGTCTCCACTCCGCCGATACACAATTTATCCTGCTCAGCCAACACGGCAATGTCCGTGCCGCAATCGATGCGATCCACCTCGGCGCTTCCGACTTTTTACTCCAACCCGTATCACCCGAACAACT
>JAYTWC010000212.1:0-2927 GCA_043743635.1 Verrucomicrobiota bacterium
GGAGCGGCTTTACGCCGCGATCCGCGCCTGACGATGGAGGGCCGACGCCCTCGTCGGCCATGCGCGGTGAGGGCACCGCGCCTCCAATCAAGCCGGAGCGAGCTCCGGGGTATTGGACCCAAACCGAATCAAACGGCATCAACACTGGGCTTCGATAAATTTGCGCACAGCTTCCACGGTGGCGGGAATACGATGCTTGATCAGCGGCTTCTTCTTCAATGTTTCCAACGCGCGGTGCGTCGAATCAGAACCCGTCGCCTGCTTGATCACCTCAGGGAACTTCGCCGGATGTGCGGTCGAAAGGATCACGCTAGTGCGGTCCGACGCGAGATCCTTGAAGCCGCAGGCCGTGTGCGGATCGACGATGTATCCGTATTTTGAATGCACGTCGCGAATGATCGCCGCGATCTCGGCGTCAGTCGTGCGCGAGGCGGTGAAGCTGTCGCGGTTGAAATTCTCGAACTTATAGCGGCCGGTCTGCTTAAACTCGGCCATCACGGCGCGCACGCGAGCTGGGTCGCGGTTTTCCATGAAGTACAGGAAACGTTCGAAGTTCGATGCGACTTGGATGTCCATCGACGGCGCGTGGCTGGGATGCACGTCGGCCACCGAATAATCGCCGGTGGTGAAGAGTCGGTAGAGGATGTCGTTCTGGTTCGTGGCGACACGAAAACCCGTGATCGGCACGCCCATCTTCTGCACGAGATAGCCGGCAAGGACGTTGCCGAAATTACCGGTAGGGACAACGAATTCCAGTTTCTCACGAGCGGCAGGTGGCAGGCGAAGCCAAGCGTAAATGTAGTAGACGCACTGAGCGAGCACGCGGGCGAGGTTGATCGAGTTGACGGCGCTGAGGCGATGACGGGCGCGAAAAGCTTGGTCCTCGAAAATGGTTTTGAGAACGGCTTGGGCGTCGTCGAACGTGCCATCGACCGCGAGCGCGAAGACGTTATCCGCGCCGGTACAGGCCATCTGACGCTCTTGGAGCGGAGACACGCGACCGTCGGGATAAAGAATAAAAATTTTGGCACGCGCACGGTCGAGCAAGCCGTGAATGGCGGCGGCACCGGTATCGCCGGAGGTGGCGCCAAGGACGGTGAGGGATTCGCTACGGACAGCGCATTGGTGTTCGTAGAGATTGCCGAGGAGTTGGAGCGCGAAGTCCTTGAACGCGAGGGTCGGCCCGTGGAAGAGCTCCAAAACCCAAGTGCGTGCGTCGAGTTGTTTGAGCGGCGCGATGTCGGGATGATCGAAGCGGGTGTAGGATTTATTGACGATCTGACGCAGCGTCTCGGGCGAAATGTCAGTGGCGAAGAGTTTAAGAAATTCGAAACAGAGCTCGGCGTAGCCGAGATTAGCCCAGGCGGCTAGTTTGCCAGAAAGATCGGGTAAACGTTCCGGCAGATACAAACCACCATCCGGCGCGAGTCCCGTAGCTACAGCGTCGGAGAAACTGAGCGGAGGCGTTTGTCCGCGAGTTGAGATGAATTTCATGGGCGCTTAGGATAAGAAAAAATCACAGTAAATTACACAGAGGGCACGAGAGGATGCACGGAGATCACCGAGAAAAACGCAACAAGTTGCAGATACAATGAGTCTGCTTTTCGTGCTGACTCCGTGAAGCACTGAGCATCCTCTGATTTCCTCGATGACACATACCGTTTGGGATCACAAAAAAGACACGAGCTTTCGGCCCGTGTCTTTTGCTAAAAAGGTTCGAGCCTGATTACGCTTTATCCAAACCAAACGCCGTATGCACGGCGCGGGCGGCTTCGTCGGCTTTGGCCTGCGCGATCGAGACGGTGATCTTGATTTCGGAGGTGCTGATGAGGTCGATGTTCACACCGGTATCGGCGAGCGACTGGAAGAGCGTGGCGGCGACACCGCTGTGGGTCTTCATGCCGACGCCGACGACGGAGAGCTTCGCGACTTGATCCTGCGAGGAGATCGTGCCGCCGAGTTCCTTCAACACAGGCTCAAGGGCGCGCGTGGCTTTCGAGACTTCGTTGGCCGGAGCGGTGAAGGTGAGGTTCGCGACGCCATTGCTGCCGGCGTTCTGGACGATCATGTCGACCACGATATGGGCGTCGGCAAGAGCGCGGAAAACCTTGGCGGCAGAGCCTGGTTTGTCAGCGAGGTTGGTGATGACGACTTTGGACTGATTCTTGTCGATGGCGACACCGCGCACGACGACTTTTTCCATGGAGGCGACTTCTTCTTTCACGATGGTTCCTGGGTTGTAATTAAAGGATGAGCGGACTTCGAAAACGACGTCGTATTTTTTCGCGAATTCGACGGAGCGGTTTTGCATGACCTTCGAACCGGCGGAGGCCAGCTCGAGCATTTCGTCATAGGAAATTTCGTCGATCTTACGGGCGTTTTTCACGATACGCGGATCGGCCGTATAAACGCCGTCAACGTCGGTGTAGATTTCACATTTGTCGGCCTTGATCGCACTGGCGATGGCGATGGCAGACAGGTCGGAACCACCACGGCCGAGCGTGGTCGTCTGGCCTTCGGGGCTGATACCCTGAAAGCCGGCGAGGATGATAACGTTGCCAGCTTTGAGGTCAGTCTTGAGCCGGGTCGCATCGATCGAATGAATGCGGGCTTTCGTGTGCGCTTTGTCGGTTAGGATGCCGGCTTGTGCACCGGTATAACTTATCGCAGGGACGCCGATGGCCTGAAGCGCGATAGCGGTGAGAGCGATGGTTTCTTGTTCACCGACCGCGAGAAGTTGATCCATCTCGCGCTCACTGGGGAGCGGAGTGATCGCTTCAGCGCGGGCAATCAGTTCGTTGGTCACGCCAGAGCGGGCCGAGACGACGACGACAAGCTGGTTGCCTTCGTCGCGGATCGACTTGATGCGTTCGGCGACTTTTTTGATGCGTTCGACGTCACCCACAGAGGTGCCGCCGTATTTTTGG
>JAYTWC010000213.1:0-3290 GCA_043743635.1 Verrucomicrobiota bacterium
AGGACAAGGTAGCAGAGGCCTCACCAAATCTCTTCGGAGCCCAGCCTATGATCCACAACCACTCTCGCCTCCCCTACGCCACCACCAAAGACAAACCTACCGATTCGGCTCAAGAAGCCGCATACGATAAAACTCTCGTCGCCCGCTTTAACGCCGGCGACGAAACTGCGTTCGAAGAAATCGTCAACCGCTACCACAGCAAACTCTTCGGGTTAGCCCACAACCTTCTCCGCAACGCGGCCGACGCGGAAGAAATCGCCCAAGACACCTTCATCCGTGCCCACCGCAGCTTAGCCAATTTTCGTGGCGATTCATCACTTGCTACCTGGCTCTATCGCATCGCGCTTAATCTCTCGCGCAACCGTTACTGGTACTTTTTCCGCCGCCGCCGTCAGGACTCAGTATCACTTGAGCGCCCGCTCTGTGAAGAATCTGACGGCACGTTTTCCGACCTCATCGCCGCTGACACCCACAGCCCCGTTCAGGAAACCGTCACGCGCGAATTCACGGAACTCATTTCTTCATGTATGGAAAAGTTGGATACCCGCCACCGCGAGATCCTCACCATGCGCAACATACTCAACCTGCCCTACGAGGATATTTCGCGGGCGCTCGGAATCAACGTCGGCACGGTGAAAAGTCGCATCGCGCGTGCCCGTGAAAATCTCCGCAAGCTACTCTCAGAAATCGCCCCCGAATTCAACGTCGAGTCCGGTCCTGAAGATTTCTTCGTGGCATCACGCGTCGCCTACGGCTGCCAATCGATCGCCTACGCCTGATTTTTAGCCGACAGCCCGCATCGGCTACCCAGGCATATGCAGGATAATTCGGGTACACGTGGGGTTCCCGGTCGGTTCAGCACTCAAAACTATAACCTCACCCTAAGGACAAAGGATAATCGCCGCGCAGCGCATGGACAGACCCGCCTGGTTGCAGCGTGCTTCGCATGAGTTGGAAACTCCCGACTTTGAACAGCGGTCCGACGAATTCCTGGTGATGATATAACCATTGGTCGATGGTTGCCAGCGTCGCGTTTTGAACCCGCCCCACGGTGATGTGCGGATTAAAATTATGCAGTTCACCGCGCCAACCTGCCGCCAGCAAGGCGTCGTCAATTTTCTGGCGGAGCTGGAAAAGCAGCGTGTTGCCGCGACCAACGCCCACCGCCAAAATCTTCACCGGACCGCGTGGTGGAAAACGTCGCACGCCTTCAAGCGGTAACAAAAACGATTTCACACGAATTTGTGCGAGCGTGGTTTCAATCCGTGCGGCCAGCTCACTTTCCACAGTACCCAAAAAACGCATTGTCAAATGTAACTGCTCCGGCCGGGTCCACGTGACGCCTTCAAGCGTATCAAACAAATCCATCACAACAGCCCGACAAGAATCAGGCAGGGCGAGACTGACAAAAAGGCGTTCGGGAGCAGCGTCCATCGGCAAGCCTCAACTGAGTTATGCGTTTCGTGACATCCAAGCACTTTTATCTAGGGTAAAAGCCCTACCTGCCAGTGAGAATTCCATTAATTTAGCCGGTTAACACACAGACAATTTGCAGGCAGCCGAACCCCGCCGCACCTTATACCCACGATGGTCTCAGGCCTTACAGGCACCTCCAGTCAGCATACGCATGTCTTCCGCGACCTTGCGAAGCTGACGCGGAAAAATATTTTAGCTCATTCTCAAGGTTCTGCCAAAACAGAATCGGAAACCGATGAAACAGGCTCTGCTGACGAAACTGAACCAGCCCAAAAAGATTCCAAGGAGATGATCTCCAAACTTGAAGAGCGCAACCGCGATGTCCTGGCGCACGAGGGGGCGCACATGACGGCGGGCGGTGCCTATATCAAGGGTGGTGCGAGTTATACCTATCAAATTGGTCCGGACGGAAAAGCGTACGCCATCGGCGGAGAGGTCAGCATCGACATGTCGCCCGTCCCGGGCAATCCGCGCGCCACCATCACCAAAATGATGGCGATTCGTGCGGCAGCGCTTTCGCCGAATGATCCTTCCGGACAGGACTTGTCAGTAGCAGCGGCGGCCGCCCAGATCGAGGCCGCTGCTCGCACCCAACTTAACCAAGTGTCAGCAACCAACACAGGGACGTTTCCCCTGCAGACTGCCGCCAACCGTTACACACCGTCAGCTGCTGCCGCCGGAACATGGGTCAATGCAATTGCATGAAGCCGTCAGCTCTTTCTGAGTTGAAGGCAACCAACACGGACACGTTGCGCAACAATGTGAATGAGTTGTGCCTTTAGATCGCAAACGATCGCGATTGATCTATGGAAACTCCTTATGCGCATTCTCGCTTGCCTTCTCCTTTTGACGCTCCTTTCACCGTTCGCGCGAGTTTACGCCCAGGAGCCCCAGCCCGCAAAAATCCACATCGTGCTGGTTGGCGATTCCACTGTCACCGACAGCGCCGGCTGGGGGCTTGGTTTTCAACAATTTCTGACCGATCAAGTCAAATGTACTAATCTTTCGAAGGGCGGGCGCAGTTCGATGAGTTTCATCAAGGAAGGACGCTGGGCGGAGGCGTTAGCGCTCAAGGCGGATTATTATTTGATTCAGTTCGGCCACAACGATGAGCCCGGAAAACCCGGTCGTTCCACTGAACTTGCTGAGTTCCGTGCCTACATGAACCAATATGTCGACGAAGCACGCGCGATCGGAGCGCAGCCCGTGCTCGTCACCTGCCTTGTCCGCCGACAGTGGGTCAAAGACGATGATCACAAAATCAACTCCAGCCTGCTTCCCCGCGTCGAAATCATCCGCCAGATTGCCGCCGATAAAAAGGTACCGTTGGTCGAGCTTCACGACCGCAGCAAAGAACTTTGCGAAAACCTGGGCCGTGAGGGTTGTTATGCTTTCAGCCCAAAGAAAGAAGGAGGTATCTACGATGGCACGCACCTCGATGCCAAAGGCAGTTTACTGTTCGCACGCCTCGTCGCGGAAGAACTGCGCAAGGCCTTGCCCATTCTTTCAACGAACTTATTAACTGAACCAAAATCGACCATCATCGCGGCCACGGAGACAAAATACGATGCCGTGGTTTCCTTCGATGGCTCCGGCACGCACACCACGGTGCAGGCGGCGATCGACGCCGTACCGCCCAACCGAACCAAGCCATTCAGCATCTTGATCAAACCCGGCATCTACAAAGAACATGTTTTTATTTCGGCGGAAAAGCCCTTCATCGCCTTGCGAGGCGAGCCCGGCGAACTCAAAGCCACCGTCATTACTCTGAACACCAATGTCGGCACGCTCGATGCGAGCGGCAAAAAAATCAG
>JAYTWC010000214.1:0-3379 GCA_043743635.1 Verrucomicrobiota bacterium
CCTGTTTTCGTTGTCCCCTTTGCCCGGGTGAAGCTTCAGGACGAAATTGGCGAATTACTAGGTGCCCGCCACACCCTCATGTTGCTGGGAGAACGCCCCGGACTCGGTTCGCCTGACAGCCTCGGCGCCTATTTTACGTACAACCCGCGCACCGCCTGCACCGATGCCGATCGCAACTGCATTTCGAATATCCGGCCCGAAGGACTCCCGCCAATCGCTGCCGCCGACAAACTCATTCGTTTGCTCACCGAATCCGCCCGCCTCAGTTTGAGTGGCGTTGCACTGAAAGACTCCTATCTCCCGCCACCACCGATTGGTTCCAGCTTGAGCGCGTCTTGAGCCACTGCACGCCGTCAACGCTTCGTCTTTTCGATCGCAGTGACCTTCCCATCCTGGAGAACCACGCGCATGTACTCCTCTTCGCGGTCGCGGTAGACCTCGGCACGGACAGGTTCATAATAAATCTGCCATGATTTTGTGCGCGGATTATAGTAGGTCTCTCTGCGGTGACCGATGAAACGCGAACCTTCATAATCCTGCCACCGGAAGGTATAAATCCAAGTTTGGCTATGGCCGCTCGTTGTGGAACTGTCGTGCATTCGATCCGGCTGACCGATCGCGATGTAAACCATATCAGCCGTGTCACCGATCGCGACGGCACCTTGTTTGAGACGAGCCTGCGTCTGGCCATCGAGCGAATTAAACGTTGCAGATTTCTGCTGTATCCGCCGGTCCACGGTGCTGCAGCCGGTCAGCAATACGACCAAAAGAGTGAAGAAAAGCAGGAGTGATTTCATGAGGGGATAGACGCGTGAAACAACCACGCTGTTCCGTATCGCGGGAAATGTAATTCCTTGGCCCTCACAAGCAAAACCCTTTTACCTATAACTTAAGTTTCCGTAAGCGGAGCGCATTCGAGACCACGCTGATCGAACTCAGGCTCATGGCGACTCCCGCAAACATGGGGTTAAGCAATACATGAAAAACCGGATACAACGCGCCTGCTGCAATCGGAATCCCTAGCGAGTTATACACAAAAGCGAGAAAGAGATTTTGTTTGATGTTGGCCAACGTAGCGCGACTGAGACGCACCGCTTTGACGATGCCCCGAAGATCACCTTTCACGAGCACCAGACCGGCGCTGGCCATGGCCACGTCGGTGCCGGTACCCATCGCAATCCCAACGTCAGCCGCAGCCAAAGCCGGCGCGTCATTGATACCATCGCCCGCAAAAACAACGCGGCGCCCCTTCGCACGCTGCTCCCGCACGAGTTCCTGTTTCATTGCTGGAGTCACGCCCGCGTGATAACCATCGAGCCGAAGCTCAGCCGCCATTTGAGCAGCGATCGCTTTGCTATCGCCAGTCACCATGACGATTTTGAAACCGAGATGATGCAAATCGGCAATTGCCGAGGCCGTGGTGGGCTTGAGTGGATCGGCAAGGGAAATTGTACCGGCGTAATGACCATCAATCTGCACCCCCACCAGCGTGGCGCTCTCAAAAGGCGCGTTGGTCGCGGGAGCCCGGCCGATTTCTATACGTTGGTTGTTCACCAGCGCACTGACGCCCATGCCAGGCTGGGCAACAAAATCAATGGCCGGCGAAATTGATAGATTGCGCGAACGAGCCTCGGCCACGATCGCGCGGGCCAACGGATGCTCACTGGCATTTTCGGCGGCGGCCGCAAGTGCGAGCAAATCATCGGCTGAAACTCCATCGACCACGGGCTGCACAGCCACCACACGGGGTTTGCCTTCGGTGAGCGTACCGGTTTTGTCGATGAGCAATGTATTCGTATGAGCAAGCCGTTCGAGCGCTTCTGCATTGCGAACCAGCACGCCAACTTGCGCACCACGTCCGATGGCGGTAACAAGCGAAACCGGTGTCGCGAGACCCAAAGCGCACGGGCAGGCAATGATCAGCACCGCCACGGCATTGACGAGCGCTGAAATAAATGAGGGCGCAGGTCCAAGCCATAACCATAAGCCAAAGGCAAGCGCTGCGATCGATGCCACCGTCGGAATAAACCAGTTGGAAACGCGATCGGCCAACCGCTGAACCGGTGCCTCGCTTTCCTGCGCTTCCTCAACCAAACGGATAATCTGAGCGAGCAAAGTATCACGTCCGACGCGCTCGGCGCGAAAAAGTAACGTGCCGTTGGCGTTGAGGGTGCCACCACTCACTAAATCGCCTGCGGCTTTGGCGATAGGCATAGATTCGCCCGTGAGCATCGATTCATCGACATTGCTGGCGCCGTCGATCATGCGACCGTCAACCGGAATGCGCTCACCGGGCCGCACGCGAAG
Organism: Verrucomicrobiota bacterium; assembly: GCA_043743635.1. Taxonomy (GTDB): domain Bacteria; phylum Verrucomicrobiota; class Verrucomicrobiia; order Opitutales; family Opitutaceae; genus JADKHC01. The sequence goes on from JAYTWC010000214.1 coordinate 2,308, forward strand.
CACATCGCCGACGTGAACCTGATCAAGTGGAACATCCTCTTCGCGCCCATCGATGACTCGGTGAGCAATCGGCGGGGCAAGATCCATCAACGCGCGGATCGCCGCATCCGTGCGAGCGTGTGCCCGCTGTTCAAGAATCTGCCCGAGCAAAACAATCGTGGTAATGACAGCGGCAGCCTCAAAATAGAGCGGAAGCCTGTGGCCAACTGCATGCATTGTGGCGGTTGCTAATGTTTCGGGAAACAAAATCGCCGCGACGCTATAAAAGTACGCCGCACCGGTGCCGGTGACGGTGAGCGTGAACATGTTGGTGTCACGTTCACGAAGCGATTTCCACCAGCGACGAATAAAGAACCAGCCGCACCAGAAAAAAACCGGCGTGGTCAGCGCCCATTGCAGCCAACCCGAAACGCGAGCAGACGGCAGGCAGTCGCGAACGCCCGGAACCATTTCTCCCATCGCCAAAACCAACACAGGAAAACTAAGCACGAGCGCGACCCAAAAACGCGGCTGCAACACGCGTTCATGCGGCAAGCCCATATAAACGGGTTCGGTGGAATTGGTCTGCATGATCACAAATAGATCATGCAGACTCAGGTTGCTGCATGCAACCAACAGGATGACTCCGGACGTGCAGGATGAACCTTTACGGGCTCTGATTCTTGCCGTTGTGACAGTCTGAGCAGGTCAGATCGTCCGGCAAAGCATCGGGGTGCTTGAAAGGCTGACCCTCTGGGGCGAGTTTGGTCAACTCGGCACCGACACCTTGAGCAAGAATAGTGTGACAGGTATTGCAATCAGTGGCCCCAATTTTTTTGTCGGGCTTGCCAACCGCCACGTGCTGATTGTCGTGGCAACGGAAGCACCCCAACCAGTCTTTGTGACCAATGTGTTCAGGATACTTGCTCCAGTCGGCCTTCATGTACGGGAAAAAGTTCTCGTTGTAGATGGTTGTAACCGTCGCAATAGCCTGCGTCGCGGCAGGCGTATTGCCATACTGCTTGCGCAGACCAGCTTCGATCCCTGCGGCAGCCTCAGCCTCGGTGGCATAAGACTTGGTGAGTAGATCGAC
>JAYTWC010000215.1:0-11587 GCA_043743635.1 Verrucomicrobiota bacterium
GGGCTGGAGACTTCGAGAGCGATTTCCTTGCGCTTGTAGCCGAAGGTCGAACGGGCGTGTTGGAAGAATTTTTCGGCCTCTTCGGCGAGCTCTGCGGCGCAGAGTTTGGCCAGAAAGGCCGAGGTCGCGGCATTCACGGCATCGGGCACGGTGTGATGGCTCTTTTTGAATCCGCCGAGCGTCTTCACAAGCCCGTCTGAGCGCCCGACGAAGCGCACGTGTTGAACAAACGCAGATTGATCTTGGGCACGCTTCGCCATGGGTCTTCACGGATGGCGGCGAAGACGTTGAGTGGAAAGCTTAAACAGAGGCCAAATCGCCGTCCTTGTATTCGGAGGGTAATGGTGCATGGTGTGGCCTCACGTTCTTTGATTGGTACGCGCAAGAGATTTTGAATTCTCTATTTTCCCTTTTGGGGGTGTTCTGGATTCGACCCTTGGTTAGAGCGCGTCGCTGCCGTTCGAGGATGAAGGTTGGCCTCGTAAATCGTCCTTCAAAAAAATAATAGGCAAATTCGAAGCAATGCCATTGGCCGCCTAAGTGCGGCCTCGTTTGTCCAGTGACACCTGCTAGCTGAAACAAACGACGACAGCAGGAATAGCGCGCGGAGCGACCCGCGGTTTGCGCGCAGTACTTCGTCCGGGGGTTGGTTGGTGCTTAAGCGCGTGAAGCCGCGTATCACCAGCGAGATTAATACTTCACTATAACGGTAGACGCGGCATGCAAAGATCAGGGGCACGCGGGTTCAACTCCCGCCACCTCCACCAATTAAGTTGTTCATTTAAAACGATATAGCTGCGCGCTATTTCAATTATTGCCAGATTATTGCCAAATACCTTGCTATTTGTGCGTTACATGGCGTCAATCGGCTTATGGGTGCATCAAGCAGCAAAGCCGCCAAGCTGAAGTCATGGGAACATCCGTTGAAGAGTGGCATTTGGATTTCCGAGGTAATCAATCGATCCGACGGAGCATCTTACGGTGTGAGCTATCGTGTCTCAATCCCGGCTAAGCTTGCGGGAGTGCGGAAGCGCCAGAACTTTGCCAAAAAACTCGACGCGGAGGATTTTGCCGAACGGGAAAACGAAACCATTCGCAAACATGGTCAGGACTTTCTGTCCATCACGCCAGCCGAGCGGCGAGAGATAGCCTCAGCGGTAGAGCTTTTAAGGCCAGCCGGGATAGGTATCATGGAAGCGGCTTCATTTGCGTTGAAGCACATGCGGCCAGCTGGCGGCGAGAAGACGATCAATCAACTCACGGATGAAATGATCGCCATGAAACGAAGCTGGCTGGAGAAAAACGTTATCCGCGAAAGAAGCTTCCGGGATTTCAGAACTCGCGCCACGAAATTTGCCGAGATCTTTGGATCGCAACCGGTGAAAGGCGTAACACTGGAAGAAATTAAGGTGTGGCTGAAATCGTTCGGTTTGCGCAGCCGATCAGTGAAGAATTACCGAATGGTTGTTGGGGAGCTCCTCAAGTATGCGAAGCAAAAGAGCTATCGCGCGGACAACCCGATGGAGGGTTTCACGCGAGAGGACAAGCACGAGATCGAGCCGGGCGGCGATGATCAACGCGAGCCCAGCATTTTGAGTGTCACCGAAGCGGAGCGTCTTTTGCGAACCGCTTATGCCCACCCTGAGCTAGACCTTGGAGCAGCAATAACACTCGCACTCTTTTGCGGTATCAGAACTGAGGAAATCAAACGCATGGACTGGGCTGCTGTCCGTCTTGGCGAACAACCTTCCTTCGTTAAGATTGGGCGTGAAATCGCGAAAAAACGGCGCATTCGAAATGTTGAAATTCCAGCCAACGCTCAGGCTTGGCTCAGCACTTGGCCCAATCGAATTGGTCGCGTCGCTAAGAACACATACGTCACGGACTACGTGAAGAGATTCGCCAAACTAACCAAGCTCGCAGGGTTTGGCCGCAAAGACGAAAACGGTGAATGGGTTTCAACATGGGATGACAACTGCATGCGCCACTCATTCGGGAGTTATATGTATTCAAAGACTGGTGACAGCATGCTCACGTCCGGCTTATTAGGGCACAAAGCAAACGACCAGGTTTTGTTCGATCACTATCGCTCACTCACAACTAAAGCGGATGCGGTAAAATATTTTTCTATCAGCCCCCCGATAGAATTAAAATCCAACGTCATTTCGATTCACGTCGCATAGACCCCGTCCAATCAGCGCAACAGATTCGCAGGCGATCCATCCCTTTGGCCAATTCTCAATTTTGGGCAATTAATGAAAACTAAAGACTTGCACGAACGCCTACGTTCATATTGCCCTCACAGTGTCAGGTAACAGCAATTAATGTGAATGCCCACCCTCAACTCGGGAACTGGTGGCACCGAGACACAGAGATAGCTGCACAGTCTACGCGAAGCTGAAAAGCTCACCAATTAGCCGGGGCTGGTGACCCCGACAGCGTAGATAACGAGCCGAATTTTCGGTCGGCAACCGAAACTGTCAACGAGGTCTGACGACGTTCGACGATACCATAACTCACCCGTAGCACTACGCTCCGGAATGGATGTTGTGGTGGTCAATCCGACTCATCGCTATGAATGCGAATGCCACCGTTTCGTCACGGCTCCTGACTGCACGCCAGGTCGCCTTAGTTCTCAATATTTCATCTCGGGCAATTCCTCGGCTGATCAGAAATGGTCAACTTAAAGCCATCAACCTTGGCCCTCGAATTAAACGTTTTCAGGCCGAAGACATTGCTCGGCTGATTTCTCAAACGAAAGGCGTATCCAAATGAAAACTACGCCCGACCAAGTAAGTCCAATTGAGCTTCGCAGGAACCCGCCTCGACTGCTGAACTTCCCGGAACTATGCATAGTTCTCGACGTGAGTGAGCGACATGCCCGGTCGTTAATCGCCGCTCGAAAAATCGCTTCGATCAGAATCGGCCGACGCCTATTGTTTGATCGAGATCGGCTGCTCAACGGACTCGAAAAACTTTCGACAGGAGGAATCCGTTGATGACTCCCTCCTTAGTCACGCCAAACTTCAGAGCCAGCAATCCGCCGGCCGAAGAATTCGACCCGACCGATTGCGGACGGACATTGTTCTCTATCCGCCGTATCAAAGACGCCTGCCGTCAATCGCTCAAAATGATCGAGCGTCTGCCGCTACATGGTCCTGATGAATCGGTTCGTCCGATTGAAAAATACCTCGCCGAGGTACTGCGGGAAGAGGCCGCGAAACTTGATCCAAAATGATACGTTCACCAATAAACGGTGTCTCGCCGGATCTGGCCGAAGACATCGACTTCGACGCCTGCGAACCAACGTCAGCGCTCGCGACTCTACAACCGCGCGCCATCATGCCGCCACGCGTGAACGGTCACCGAATCCACGCAACAGAACCAACCGCCCGCGCAGTCCCGCATTCCATTGAAATGGAGGAATGCTTTCTTTCCTGTTGCATGCTCGACGAAGGCGAAACACTCGCAAAGCACGAGCTGAGTTCGGCCGCATTCTACAGCCCGGCGAACCGTCTCGTATACGACCGGCTTCGCGAAATCCTTGCCGAAGGGAAGCCCGTCGAACTTGCCACGCTCATGCACGAATTAAAGACGCGCGGTGAATTGGATCAGATCGGTGGATATGCCTTTCTTGTCCAGATCAGCACGGACAGGGGCACCACGGCACAGGCCGGTTACTTCGCGGGTGAATTGGAGGGGTTCTATACCCGCCGGCGGTTAATCCATGCAGCCGACGACGCGCGCGAAAAACTGTTCGACCCGGCAGCGGAGATTTCAGATGTCGCCGCTTCGCTCAGCGATGCAATCAAGAGCGCTTCGACAAAGTCCGGCGCCGGATCCCGGCATCATCGTCTTTGATCCTTGGGCCGATATGGTCGCCGGTGACGAAAACAAAACAGAGGACGTTCGCGACACCCTTCGGACCCTGCGCCGCGTTTTGCAGGCATCGGCGCCGACTGCTGCCGTCCTGATCATCGCGCACGCGCGAACAGGCTCAAGCAACGTTCTCCAGGCCGGTGACAACTATTCAGCGGGTAATTTCATGCGCGGGGCAAAAGCGCTGTTCAGCAAAGTGCGCGCCGAAATCCAACTGGCACCGGGAGACAAAGACGACTCGAACCACCTTGTTCTTGCGTGCGGCAAGTCCAACAACAGCGCGAAGTTTTCGACACGAGGCATCATTTTCGATCCCGAGACATTCACCTACACGGTCGACCCGACGTTCAGCGTCGAGGCGTGGCGGTCGGATGTTTCAGGCGAGCGACGGAACCAGTCTGCATCCGTTGCCGATGTCGTTGCCGTTGTTCGTGAGAAGTGTGCACAGCCCGGGCAGAGTATGAAGGCGGGCGAGATTTGCGATGCGGTTAAGGAGGCCACCGGCGCCAGCGTGAGAACAATCAAGACCCGCATGGCTGAAGGCGTAACAGCCGGATACCTCAGAAAAACAGAGCCAAAAGGTTCATACGCGCTGGGCTCAAAACCGCTTCCAAAATGAACGACCTAAACCAGTCGCTTTGTGCAGAAGCGTGCAAAGTTGGACATTGCACAACTCTGCATGAATTTGCCCCGGGCTGGCTTTGTGCAAGTGCAACCACCCCTTTAGGGGTTGCACGTTGCACAAGACCGCAGGGCAAAGGTTTCACGGTACAGAAAATCTAACCACTAAAAGTCATCTACGGCACTCCCTATCATGCCACGCACCTTACAAATTTCATCTGCCCAGAAAGCCCAAATTTTGAAGGCTTATTCCGCCGGAAAAACTCCAACACAGATTTCGATGGAGCTTCGCTCCATCAAGCTCACGTCCACCCAAATTGCAAACCTTGTGTATAAGGCCGGGTTAACCCGAGAAAAGGCGGCCGCCACAGAAGAGGCCAAACGGAGTGCCATTGAAGTGCTGAAAGAGTCCCGAGAAAACGGTATCCGGGAACTTGAGCAGGTACTGTCCGCCCTCAAAGACGGCGCCGCGATCGATGCCGATAAACTCAAGGACGGATGGGGTATGGTTAATGACGCAGCCGGAGCATCATCGCTCCAACGCGCGAAAGGTCTGTTGCTGAATCGAACGCTAAAACTTTACGGCCTGGAGAAAGAGACCGGGGCGAACCCGGTGCCTTCCCTAAACGTCTTCCTTGCCCAACCGAAGGGTGAGAGCATTCGACCGGTTGAGAAGGTTCCCTCCCATGCGTTGATGCGTCATTCTGGAGCCACTCGTATTCGTCGGTGCTGGAGTCGACCGCCTTCTTGAACCAGTCCCAGTGGATGTCCTCGGTCGAGATCGAGGCGAGGATTTCCTTCTGCCTTGTCTCGTCTGATTCGGCTTGCTGGATCTGCTTAAATAGCGAAAGCCATCCCTGCTTCCAAAGGGAGTCGCACTCGAGAGACGACTCCAGGCTCCAGCCGTGGATGATCTTGTAGGGGACCTTCTTTTTGCTGACGTTCGTTAGCTCGCCCTGCTCGATCGCCTGCAGGGAGCCTGTCTTCTTTTTGCCGAGCTTGCTCATAGTTGAAGTTTGAGGGGGCGAATAAAAAGGCCGATCACTTGGTTTTGCTGACACCGCGGAGCTTCGCGGCGAGTTCGTTAGGGGAAAGTTTGCCGGACTGGACCTGATCGACCAAGGCGCGTACGGCGGCGCCGAGGCTGGGGCTACCCTCGGCCAGCCGCTTCAAGTCGGCCAGCGCCGAGCGGTGGTCGTATTTCTTTAGCTCGTCCGCCGGTGCATGCAGTTTCTGTGCGATCAGGGCCAGCGTCTCGTTTGTCGGAAAACGACGGCCCAGCTCCACATCGGAGAGGAAAGGCGCCGAAATTTTGGCGGCCTTTGCGACCTCGCGGAGCGAAAGACCGGCGCGCTCCCGGAGTTCGCGGAGTCGTTGGCCCATTGTAGCATCTAGGTTGGTTTCCATGTAAGCTGACATTAGCTTATATTTCACATTTGTCAAGACTTTGCTTGTCGAGCGGCAGAGGCAGAATGTGTGCCGCGCGAACACGCTGCCACCGGCAATAAAATCTCGCAGCGAGTGTGGCTTGAGCAGGAAAAGGTCCGCTGACTGGAGCGCCCTAAAATATTTGGCTGGCTGCGCGGACGCCAAATATTCACCTCGTCGAAGGTTCGCTCTGAGAGGAAATAATACGACCCAATATTCGTATCTCCCACCAATAATTTCATGCCGGATGCATGCAGCTGAGCATAGCGAGCCGAACCAAGCGAGCTTCGATTTTGCCCCACCTGGCGGGGTACAGAGGGCAGGTGGCTGTGGTGATCCCGTAAGGTCGCACCAATTACCGAACTTTGCGTTATCGGTCTTTACTGTTCGCCTTATTAAGCCAACCCGCCCAAGCGACGGAGGTCTATTGTTGCTGGGCAAGTTCGTTTTTGGGCAACTGCCGATCAGGCCAATTCGCCATCTGGCCAATCGCCTGCACTGCAGCGACCATCTCAGCCTCATCCACGTGGAGGTATTTCTGAGTTGTTCCAATCGATGAATGCCCCATCACAGCCCGCGTGAGATTTATGTCGTGACCGGTCGCCGCATAAACCTTTCGACAGAAGGTCTTTCTCAGCGAATGCGTCCCGTAGCATTCAGCGGAGCCCAGCCCTGCCTTTTCAAAAACGGCATGCACAATGCGGTTGGCTTGCCAGCGACTGAGGCCACGACCAGCGTGACGACTAGGGAATAAAGGCAGGTTTGGGTCGGGCTCGCCGGACCCGAACCGTGCGAAGAGGTATTGCTCAAGCACCGCCGCAACGGTCGCGTTGAGCGGCACACTGCGTGAAGTGATTGCCTTGCGTCGGCACCCGTGGCCGCCCTTCAACTTTGCCCGTGTCACTTTCACCTGAGGCTTCACATGACCTGATTCCCAAACCTGACCTATAGTGATTGCGAGTAGTTCGGTGACTCGGAAGCCGGTATTCAACCCAAAAGTAATCAGCGCCTGATCCCTTAGCGGGAATTCCGTCAAGCTAGCGCTGACGCGTGGTTCGTCTTTTTCAAGCAGTGGTTTTCTTCCAGACATGCCGGAAAGCTACGGCTGCCGTGGTCTTTTTCGTGCGAGTGCTCCGTTACTACTATAATGGGGCACTGGGAGATTGTTCGTTTGCAACCTGCGCTGTCGGTGCTGCCCTTGCCTGCATTCACGACTACGGGGGCGCAGAGCTAGACGTTTGGTGAATCACGCCGTGAGGCCTCGCGATCAATCCGATCGAATTCCGCACGGGGGAGTTCGATCTCCGCGATTCGCTTGAAGTGCTTCATGAAACCCAGCTCGGGATTGCTGGTTTTCGCCGCGAGTGACTTTTCGTTGAGCGCCGCACTCGTAGCTGCGGGCAGCCACTCTCTGGCTACATCCACAAAATGCCCAAAGACATTCTTGTTTCCGTGCGATCGTGATAAAGTTTTTGGGGCCGGTGTTTTTACTATCTCTGTTCTGACCGGCAATGGCTTTGGAACGTGGTTTTGTGGCTTTTCGATTGGTTTTAGTTCGACTGGCGCGACGGTCGGAGTCGGTCCGCGCAGAAACTTTTGCGCGTCACGGCCAAAATCACGCCAGGCGACCCAGACGGCCGGTCGCACCCGTGAGGTATGAAGCACTTTCTCGGCAAAGATGGCCGCCTTCTGCAACTGTGACCGCACATCGGCACCGCTGGAATCGCGGTGTGACAGCAACTCCGTAGGCGGCATCAGTGAGAAATTCTTCGGGTCATCCAATTTGTCTCCAGGTTTTGTTTCCGTAGTGGGTACGGCTGGACTCGGTGAACTGGGCGGCAGGACGGTCGGCTGTTTTGTTAGCGGTGCCTCAACAACACTGGCGGCCCTCATGCCCTTGGGTGATTTTGCCTTCACGGCCCCTGGCTTCGCAACGCCTGGTTGACCACTGCGCACTTCATCGACCGTCAACGTGAGTGCCTTCGCGAGGCCCTCGATTTCTTCCTCACGCATGTCGCAATAGCCCTTTTCGATGCGTGAATAGCGCGCCGGCTTGATCCCTGCCGCAAGCGCGAGCGCCGTTTGGCTAGGGAATTTTTCCATTCGCAGTTTATGGAGCCAGTCAGTCGCCATTATAAAACTTTCATAGCTGATGTTGGAACGGGGAGGTTGCCCGCAGGACGCAATGTCCGTCAATAGCTACATCGGTCATCTGCAATTCCGGATTGAGAGAAATTCGAGCAATGATCAGGAGCCTGTTGATCGGCCGAGGAAAATGGTTTTCTACGGCCGAGTCGGTTTCTCGACCTCTCCACCATGAGGCCCCGGTACCCGTGAAATTCCAAGTCTGGTTTGGAAATGGGGATGTTTTCGGCAAAACTAGACTTCCACCGGCCGCACACCGGAATCGTCGATCGCTAGAATGTGTGTGATACCGGTCGGGCTGGTTAGGTCGATGCACCAGTTTTCCGAGCTCTGGCCATGCATCACCCGAAACGTTTTTGCAGGAGTATGTCCAAGCACCTGGTTGAGCCCAGGCACGGGTGTGAACTCATGTGTCCAGTCGCACCACAGCAGACCGCCAACGGGGGTAAATCCACCGCGAGCGCGGCCGATTGACCAAAACCAATGCGGACCGAACGCGGATATCGCATGCCATGCTGCCTGTTCTTCGAGGCGAAGATATTCTTTGAGCGTTGCGATGTCAGCTGGTGCATATGGCAGCGACAGGCCGGCATGGGTGAACAGCCAATTGTTCTCCAGGTGCCAGAGTTTCAACTGCGACCAGTCGGAGTCGTCCATGACCGCCCGAATGGCCGCCTGTTTTTGCGGAGAGTAGCCCGGGCACCAGGCGTGCGCTGGTCGCCAATACGGCAAGTCGTGATTGCCCCAAAGATATACACGATTAGGCTTAGTTAGGCTTCCTTTCAGCCACTTGGCCGTCACGTAAGCGTGGTCCGGCTGGTCTCCGAATTGATCGAAATAGTCTCCGATGAACACGGTGAGATCAGGCTGCTCACGTTCGATCGCCGCCTCGATCTGTTCGAGGTTCGGCCCGTGATGAATATCGCCCACTGCGATGATCTTTTTCATAAGGCACCGCTCGCGGACATCAGTAGGAAGTGCGGTAGGTTACCTTGGCGGAGCCGCCCTTTGCGACGAGGCTGACGATCGTGATCAAGGTAAGCAGTCCGACCGAATGCAGGTAGCCGATGCGCGGTAGCCCGAACAGTTCAGGGAGTACGGTGTTCCACGCCCACTGGAAGAGCCGAGCGAGGCAAGTGACGCTCACAACGCTAAAAAGGAGCGTGAGCCCGATCATTTTTGCGATAAGCAGGATTTTTTCTTTCATGATTTTTGATGGTTAGTTGTAATGCGAAAAGGGTGGGCCAAGGATATTGATTGGAATTATTTTAAGGGTGGTAATTTCGAATAGTTCGGAGTCCCGCATACCCGGTAGTTATACGCGGTGATACTTATCGACTCAGCCAAATGTTTAACTTGCTGCAAGTTACACGGACCATTAACCGCAGTCGTCATCGGCTGTGGGCTCAGCGTGGCAATAACTGCACCCTCCTTGAGCTCTGGCTTCAGGACAGCCGCGTCGCCACCTATAAGTAGGGGCGCTTGGGCATACGCAACCACCGCATTGAGGTAATGTCTAAATACGTAATTCCATACTGTTTGCGAAAAAGACAGCTCCGCCCAGTAACCGATCGCAAACCGAGGCACCATGGGATTGTTCGCATCTGCCACCAGGCCAAAGACCGAACCAAGGTCACGATCTTTCGTCCACGTAAGGTGCAGCATCATGCGCAGTCCGCCGGCGATAAACGTACCGCCCACGAATTCGTTTTGGTTATTATAGACGGCACCATCCATTTTACATTTATGCTGGCGGACGATGGACACGCGTTGCGCCAGTTCACGCGCAGGGGCTGAACGGACGATGAGCGATGGAATCCCTCCAGATGTATTTTCGGTATTCAAGTGAAAAATAGGAGCGGGCCTGTTACAGCGCGGGCCTACAGATTGGAGTGACATGGAGACGTAATTTTAACGATTTCAGGTGGTTCCAAATAGATCAGCGATTTTTATGAGGGCGGAATCGGATGCGCTGCTTTGGATGTATATTCAAAAGCTACAGCCGCGATTGGAGGTTGCGGATGAGTTGCGCAATCGCCGGATCACTGCTTTGTCTGACAAGGAAGTTGGCCCGGAGACCGGCGGCATGGAGGACAGATTTTTGAACGAACGAATGCGCGTGGCGTTAATTGTTCGGTCGGCGTTTGGTGCGACGCGGCGCAGGTCCGCTGGCTTCGAGCGAGTCGGCAATTTGTTGATGGATGAGCGCAGCGCGCTGTGTATCGGCAGGCGTTAGCCCAGCGGACAAGGCATACTTTTCCCAATTGGCGATTGTGCCAGAAACCGATTTGTCGATGGCGTCAAATTCGTCAGCAACTATGCCGAACTTCGCCGCAACTTCCCTCAAAGCGGACAGCCGAGGTGACGAACCAAATGTCTGCGGAAAAAAACCGTAAAATTGTCGGTCATCGGAATAGTTGAGTGTGATGTCATACGCCGGCGTGAGCTTCCACACTCCGGCGATGTCATCGAAAAGAAACGAGTGGTTTTTGCCATGATCGTCGCCGTTTCCAGACCTTACATTGAAAATCATCCGACGGGTTGCCTCGACGAGTTCGGTGCGATCTTGGGTCAGCCATTGGGTGGCCGAAAGCAGGTCAACGTAGGTGAGGAGGCTATACGTTACGAGCAATCCGGCCAAAGTCGTCATGTGCAATCGGCGTGACGAACCAGCTACAACATCAAACCGCTCTACGAAAAGGTGGTGGCGACGGCGGCGCTCGTCAGCATCGTCGATTATGATTTCGCAAGTGGCTGTGCGGATGCCGGCCGCGCGCGCCATTTCCATGGTCGCGCACTCCAGACGAGCATCGGTGGTCGGGCGGCCAGGCAGATCCTCGCAATCAAGTTTGAGGATTCCGAGCCGGGCATTGGGTAAATCAGTCGCAGCCTGTGTAACGTCACCACCGCAGCGAAGTGTTCGATCAGGCATGCTCAATGCGTCCCAACGCTTGCTCAACGACTCTGGCACCTGCATCGGTTGCGCAGCACACAAGTGGCGAAACGTTGCCAAGAATGGCGAGTTTCTCCGTGAACCACCTTGCAGCCCTTTCTTGGTCTTCGAAAACATCCAACGCCATCGCGATTAAACGGCCGATCCGGACGGTGCGGTTCCCTTCGCTGAACGGTAGATCCTTGTTCGGTGCGGCAAGCCGACGATCAAGGGTTCGGCGAGGAATGCGCATGGCTGCGGCAAGCCTATCAAGATCGATCCTTAGCAGATCGGCAATTTCACTGAGTGCCAGTGCTGGAACGCCCTCGCGCACGATCTCATCGACGCGAAGATTGTCGTCGTAAGGAATGGCAAGAATTGTGTGTGGCATTTGGTTGTGATTGTCCGCCAAGTGGTGAATATTGTTCTGAGATGAGGGCCTCAGGAATATTGAAGAAGGCTAGGGATTTCCTCGCCGGCGGCAGTGAGTGCGATCCATGCGCATCCGTTCTCGATGGCAAAATCCACCACCATGCGCAGGTCGTCAGGCCAGTACTGAGCGCTTTCGCAAGACTCCTCGTC
>JAYTWC010000216.1:0-2681 GCA_043743635.1 Verrucomicrobiota bacterium
GTTTGACGCTTATAGGAAATGAAAACGGACGAAAGTCGCAACATTATGTAGTGCAGGAGCTTGTTATGTCGATTCCAGGCTGCCTAGGGCTAGGTATGGCGATCCCATGACTTCCCCTTTCTCCGAAGCCGAGCTGGTCGAACGCCCCGCCATGGACCTGCTGGCGTCCTTGGGCTGGTCGGTGGTCGATGCAGCCGGCGAGGAGTTCGCGGCGGACGGAAAATTGGGACGCTTATCGGCAGCCGAGGTGGTGTTGCGGCCTCGCCTGCGCGCCGCTTTGGTGCGGCTGAACCCTGGGATGGCAGCCGAGGGATTGACCCAGGCCGAGGACGCGCTGACGAAAGATCGCGGCGGCATGAGCCTGCTGGCGGCGAATCGTGAGTTGTACGGGCTCATCAAAGATGGGGTGAAGGTCGACGTGCCCGATGAGCGCGGTGTGCGGCAGGAAGCGCGCGTCCGTGTGATCGATTGGCGTAATGCGTCGGCAAACGATATCGTCGCTGTGCAACAGCTCACGGTGATCGGACCGCTTTATACCTGTCGACCGGATATCGTCGGCTTTGTCAACGGACTGCCGCTGGTGCTCATTGAATGCAAGGCTCCGAACGTACCGGCGCAACGGGCCTTCGATGACAACCTGACCAGTTATAAGCATCCACTGAATGGCATTCCTCGGCTGTGCGCTCACAACGCGGTGCTGATCGCCACCAACGGCACCGATAGTCGGGTGGGCAGTTTGAGCGCCGACTGGGACCGCTTCGGCGAGTGGAAGCGCATCGCCAGTGAGGACGAACCGCGCCGTGTGTCGCTGGAAACATTGCTGCGCGGCGTCTGCGATCCGGTCCGTTTGCTCGATATCGTCGAGAATTTCACGGTCTTTAGCGACACGCCTGAAGGGACCATAAAAATCTTGGGACAGAATCATCAGGTCATCGGCGTCAACGCGGCAATCACCGCACTGCGGACTAAGCCCGCTGATGATCCACGGCTGGGCGTTTTCTGGCACACGCAAGGGAGCGGAAAAAGTTTCGCGATGTTGTTCTTTGCTCAAAAAGTGCTGCGGACCATTCCAGGCAATTGGACTTTTGTGGTGGTCACCGACCGGACCGAATTGGATGAGCAGATCATCAAGACCTTCACGCGAGCTGGAGCCATCAGCGAAACCGAAGGCCGCGAGTGTCCCGCCACCAGCGGGGAACGGCTCCGTGAATTATTAGGCGGAAATAACCGTTATATTTTTACGCTGATCCACAAATTTCGTGACCGCGACGTGGTAACGACACGCCAAGACGTGATCGTTTTGGCCGATGAGGCGCATCGCAGCCAGTACAGTGATCTGGCGCTGAACATGCGCGCCGCTATGCCCGGTGCTCGCTATCTTGCCTTCACCGGCACGCCGCGGCTCTTCTGGGTTTTGCGTGGGTATGTTCATTCCCAGTCATGGCATGAGGTTGAGTCCGCCGCAGAAGAACATGATGGCCATTCCGAATGTTTCTGCATTTCGGTAGCCACGGCCGGCTCGGCGGATGGCCATGATGATGCTGTTCATGCCTTCGAGTGGTCCGGTGGAGATGCGGTGCTTGCAGTAGGAGATGACGTCTTCCAAGCGGGACTCGATCATGTCGACGACTTTGTTTACGGTGGGGATGTTGGTCTTGCGGCACCAGGTCGCCCATTGCTTGAAGTGGCGGCGGGCTTCGCGGATTCCGGAGCAATTCCAGAGGTCGCGTAGGATTTCTTTTTGAGCGTGGACGGTGGCCGTTTTGAGTTTGCTCTTTTTGAGTTTGGCGAAACTGGCTTGATATTTTTTGGGAAGATTTTCTTGGCCATAAAGGAGCATTTGTCGCGTGCCAATCAGATCACGAAAACCGCCTTCAGCCAACTCGGCGGCCTCTGCGATGCGCACGTCGTTGAGCGCCTTGTTCATGTGTGCGACGACATGGAAGCGGTCGTGGACAATGGCAGGACCGGGAACCGGAAAGGCGGATTCGGCCGCCAACCGATAGGGTTCGTGCATGTCCATGGCGATGGCCTCGACGCCCTGCTTTTGCTGTTTTGTCAGGCTGTTAAGCAGGGTTTCGAGACTCGCCCGACTGTTCCCAGGAGCAGTCCCGTAAATGCAGCCGCGATCCAGGTCCATCAGCAGCGTCACGAATTTGCGGCCCTTCCGGTATGATTTCTCATCCGCAGCCAGGTGCGGCATCACCAACTCTTCGCGGCGCATCAGACCACGAACCACCGCTCGCTCCATAATGCCGCGCGCCTCGTCCCACGAAATCTTCATGATCGCACGCGCGCCTTCGACCGTCTTGGTCGATTGCAGCGCCAAGATCACGCGACCTTCAAAGGCCATCGAAAAACGCGACAGCGGCTCAGCCCAGGGAACACTCACCGTCAACACACCATGCTTCGGACAATCCGTACGAGGCATCGCCGCATGCAGAAAAGTTTTTGCCTGCCACAAATCCAAATGACGCCACACACGCTCATCACCATGATCACGGACATTGCACAACGTCCCGCAGGCCGAACACGGAAGCTGACCATGATGATGCCCAATAAAAACGTGTGCCTCCTCAGCCATAACATCCACATCAATGCGACTAATGTACCAAGGCTGCTGAAGGCGAAGAAGGGCGGTGTAAATCTTTGGGTCGGTCATGAGCGAGAGTATGGCTCAA